>JAUIMA010000076.1 GCA_030432675.1 Candidatus Hydrogenedentota bacterium
CCACCGTGATGCTCATAGACGTCATGGTGTTGTCCATGACCGTACCCGTAAACGTGGGACGTCGGTTGTTACTGGATACGGTATCGATGGTAACCATCGGCGCGACCGTGTCGACCGTTAGCCCATTGGATACGGTGATGGAATCGGTATTGCCCGCAGCATCCGCAACATCCAACTGGACGTTATACGTGCCGTCACTGATGGGTGTAAGGGAACTGCCACTGACACTCCAGCTTCCATTGCCTAAGCTACCTCCTTCGGTTTGCCCAGCGACGGTGACTGAGATGGTGCCGCTTTCGTTTATGGTGCCTGAGAGGTTCGGGGTGTTGTCATTGGTGGTGAAGGGCGTCATGGAGGCCGAAGGGGGCGTCAGATCTACCGTGACTTCGAGGGTTGTACCGTCTGTTCCGACATTGCCAGCCGTATCGGTGGCCGTGACCGCAACTTCAAACTGATTTTCCGTAAGCGCTGGCGTGATGGAATTGTCCGCAAGCGTCCAGGTCCCATTCATGTTGTTGGTGGCAGGGTAGTCGTTGCCATCAATGTTCACGCTAATGGTTGTGCCGTTGGTGCGCGCGGTCTCCCCATCGTTGACGGTGCCACTCAAGGCGGGGGAAGTGTCGTTGGTCAACAGAGAATTGACGGTTACGGAGGGTGCTGTCGTGTCAAGCGTTACCGTGCCATCGCTTGTATCGTTGGAGGAGGTGGCGGTGCTGTCGTTGCCCGCCAGGTCTTCTACCGTCGCGGCCAGCACCTGCGGAATGATAGTGCCATCGCCCGAGGTCGCCGTCGCCTGTACTACAAACGTTTTTTCGTCACCACTGGGGTTGGTAATCGTAAAGGTCGCGCCTGCAGTGCCGGAATCCGAGACGACCGAGGAGCCCGCTACAAGACCGCCACCCATGACCTTGATCGGTTCGTCCGCCGTGAGGTCAAAGCTAATGGGGAGGCTGTTGGTCGGGTCGGATTGGCTGCCGTCCACATCCAGGGTGAGGGTGGGCGGGATGGCACCCACATCGGTAACCCCGCTGATAAAACTGAAAGGCGACGTGTTGCCATTCTCGTCCGTGGCCGTAGCCGTTATGTTCATTCCGTCATAGGGGGCCAGGTTGACCGGGATGGAAAAGGCGCTACCCCCTACGCCGACAAACCCTTCACCGATGAAGACTTGCCCTTGGTTGTTTGTGTCGGCGTAGAGGTGGATGGTGTCCGTTTGGCCCGTCGAATTGGTGGGTACGCTGCCTTCAACGGAATAGGGCATAGACCCGGTGGTAAGGCCACTGACACCGGGAGTCACGATAGCGTTATTCTCCGTTCCAAAACTGAATTCGATTCCTTCATTAAAATTGTTGTAGATGGAGTTGTAGGTGATTGTGGTGTTCGTGACGTTGCTGGTAGCGCGCTCTAACCGGACGCCGTTGACCCCATTATTCGCGATGATATTCGCGCCCGCCACACTGCCACCGATCAGGTTGTCCATAGCGGCGGCGCCGGGGGAGCGGACCTCAATGCCGCTGCCGCCGTTGCCGAGGGCCGTTTCGCCGTCGGGCTGTACTCCAATGTAGTTGCCTTGAATGGTGTTGTTGTTGGCCGAAGAAATGACGATACCCGACGCGTCATTGCCCGAAATGATATTTCGTTTCGTTTCTACGAGCCCGCCTACCAACGTATCTTCAACGCCGTTTGAAATGGTGATGCCCCGACTGGAATCGGCGAGAATAGCCACGGTACCGTCTTTGTTGGTGCCGATATAGTTATTGTAGATGGCCGTATTGCGCTGGGTGGAACCTTCCAGCACGACATTCGCCGTGTTATTGCCCGAGATAATATTGCGGGCCGTTACTTCTACCTGCCCGATGACCGTGTTGTCGATAGAATTGGGATCGGCCGAACCCGCGCTGATATAGACCCCGCGGATGTTGGGAAGGCCCGTGACGCCATCGGCACCAATACCAATGTAATTGCCGTAGATGGCGTTGTTGCTGGCCACGTCGCCCGTGCCCAGTGTATTGATCATGATTCCCGCGCCGCTGTTCCGGCCGATGATGTTCTGTTCGGCTTCGGTCTGGCTGCCAATCGTGTTGTTGGAAGAGGCACTGATGTAGATGCCGTGGCTACCGTTGCCGTCCAGTGTCGAGGCACCATCGGTACCGATAAAGCAACGGCGCACCGTGTGCCCGCCACTGGAGCCGCCTTCAATCTTGATGCCTTCGGTGCGACTGTTCAGTATGGTGCAATCCAGAATCTGGTATCCCGAGGCCGTTCCATAGAGCCGGATGCCTTCTTCGCCCGAGTCCATGATCTTGAGGCCCTGGATGATAGCGCCGGTTCCGCCGGAGATATCCAGGGCGGCGAAGCCAACATTGTCGCCGTTGCAATCAATGGTCACCGTGCCACCACCGTCGATGTTGACCGTCGTAGTGATTTGGGGTAATTCATTGTTTAGCGAGACGATCGTCACCGAGGGATCGAAATCGATGGACAAGCTGATTCCGGTGGTGGTCGCGACCTGCAATAGCTCGTCCAAACCGATTCCATTCGTGCCCGGAGTGGCCATGAGATTGGCTAGAGACGTTACATCACCGCCGTCGCCCGATGTGGATCCACCAGAGTAGTCCTGCTCACCCGTCGTAACGGTAACAGCCAGCGTAGATTGTACTGCCAGGATGCTCAACACCATCAGGGCGCATCGCACCCCATACTTCGCCATCGCTGAAAACATGGTTGTTCCTTCCCCTCTGAAAGACATAACGGTTCCATCCTGTCGTATTACAATTAAACGATTGGGGCGCGACCCGATTCGGTCACCTCAACCCGAGATTATCCACGGCGGACCATGTCCGTTACCCCGAACACGTCCCAACCCAAGTTTACTGAAGGTCTGTGCCGCACTGCACAGGCCTGGTTTAGGCGTCCGCCCACCCTCCCATCGCAGCCGAAGTGGCAATAAGTAGGGAGCGTTGTCAGCAGAATACCGTCCTAATGATATCATATGGGCGGCCAACCGTGTAGATGCCGGGGCGACATCGCATCCTTTTTGCGCCCTCTACACAAGGTGCTAAATATATTTTTCGGCAAGGGCTTAGCGCGCCTTGAGGGTGCCGGCGATAAAAAGGGGACCCTCAATTCTCTATTCGTATGGGATAGAGGGGAATAGGGAGAATTATGCGCCTTTGAGGGGCCGGTTTGTAGGGCGTTTCCCGCCGTCTGGTTGCAAAGTGGACCTCACTTTGCGTATGCTTTGCCTCTCTCCCAATGCCCCGTAGAAGGAGTTTCCCATGGCGTGTGAAGCCACTGCCTACGCCCGCGCAGGGCTCATTGGTAATCCATCCGACGGCTACTACGGCAAGACCATCAGTTTTGTCATTCGCCAGTTCGCAGCGAAAGTCAGTCTCTATGAGAGCCGCGAAATTGAGATTGTTCCCAGCCTGCAAGATCGATCCAAGTATAAATCGCCCAACGACTTATATGAAGATGTGAAGAACAATGGCTACTATGGGGGCATTCGCCTCATGAAGGCCACCATTTGCCGCTTCATCGAATACTGCCACGAGCACGATATAACGTTGGAAGAGAAAAACTTCTCTATCCGATACCGCTCCACCATTCCCCGCCGACTGGGACTGGCAGGTTCAAGTGCCTTGATTACCGCGACGCTTCGGTGTCTCATGGAATACTACGAAGTAGAAATTCCCGAGGCGATTCAGCCCAATATCATTCTCAGCGTGGAAGCGGAGAAACTGGGAATTAGTGCGGGGTTACAAGACAGGGTGATTCAGGTGTATGAGGGATGTGTCTTCATGGACTTCGATGAGGACCATATGAACGAACAGGGCTACGGCCGCTATGAATCCCTGGATCCCGCGCAGCTGCCCCCCTTATTTATCGCCTACCGCCAGGACTTGGGCGAAGGTTCCGAAACCTTCCACAATAATATCCGCGAGCGCTGGAATTCGGGCGATCCGGAAGTTGTTCAGGCCATGAAAGACTTCGCTTCCTACGCGCAGGAGACCCGCGACTTGCTGGTGTCCGGGCGAGGTTCGGAGATTGGCCCCCTGCTCGACAAGAATTTTAATCGGCGTCGTGACCTCTATACCCTCGACCCCCGGAATATAGACATGGTCGAGCGTGCCCGTTCGGTTGGCGCCCACGCCAAGTTCTCCGGCTCTGGCGGGGCCATTGTCGGTGTCTACGAAGATGAGGCCATGTATAGCGCCTTGGCCGATACCATGGCCGAAGCGGACATTGCCCTGCTTAAACCGGCGATATGCGCCACATCCTGAGTGCCTCGCAACCCGGAGATTTCACCCTATGGGTACGCTCTACGTTATCGCTACACCTATTGGCAATATGGAAGACATAACCCATCGGGCCTTACGGGTGCTGGGTGAAGTAGACGTGTTGGCCTGTGAAGATACCCGCATGACCCGTCGAATCTTTGACCGCTACGAAATCGAGCGGCCGCGGACCCTCTTCAGTTATCACGAACACAATGAAGAGCGGGCCGGCGCGCGCATCCTCGGTTTTCTGGCGGACGGTATTTCCGTTGCCTTGTGTTCTGACGGGGGGTGTCCGGGGGTTTGCGATCCCGGTTATCGTATAATTCGCGATTGCCAGGCGGCGGGCCATGCGGTCGATGTGTTGCCGGGGCCCACAGCAGTGACGACAGCCCTTCTGGCCTCCGGCTTGTCGACGGCGAGTTTTACGTTTAAGGGTTTTCCGCCACGAAAATCGGGCCAGCGCAAACGCTTTATCGAGGAAGACGGCGCGTCTCCCCATACCCAGATTATGTACGAGTCGCCCTTTCGTATTGGTAAGCTGCTGGCCGATGCCTTCGAGGTGCTGGGAGACCGGCAGGCCGCTGTTTGTATTGAGCTGACGAAGAAATTTGAACGGGTCGAGCGCGGTTACCTGGGGGATTTGGCGGCGCAATTTGCCGATAAGAAAGTCAAAGGCGAAATCTGCCTGGTGATCGCAGGAAACAATCCTAAGTTTTTGCGAGAAGAATGAGGGGTATGAGGGGAATGCCCTATCACTTGGGTTGAAGTGTGCCGAAGTGATGTAGTAAACTGGTGGAGCAAGTTGAGTTTCTCCTACGTAACTCAATTCCGCATGGTGCATTCGCGCCATACTACGGTGCCGGGGCACACCCGGTATTTCGCGTAGAACCGATTCACTAGAATGCGGCGTTTCGCCATGAGGCGC
This sequence comes from Candidatus Hydrogenedentota bacterium, assembly GCA_030432675.1. Lineage (GTDB taxonomy): Bacteria > Hydrogenedentota > Hydrogenedentia > Hydrogenedentales > JAEUWI01 > JAEUWI01. The sequence continues at coordinate 5,206 of JAUIMA010000076.1, forward strand.
GTCGTGGGGGTTGTCCGTTGTCTAAGGCCGAAGTCGGCCTGTGTAACCCAACGGCGGAAGCCTTCCGCGTTGGGGATTTAGCCACTAAAAGGAGTACGTTTATGGCTAAGAATGATGTAAGTTTCAGCATTAACCTTGACAGCCCGATTGCCGTTTATGTTCAGATTGAGAACTTGGTGCAATTTGCGATTGCTTCCGGCAAACTGGCCCCGGGGGATACCCTCCCTTCGGTGCGCGACATGTCGAGCATGCTCGAGATTAATCCCAATACGGTTACGAAAGCATACCGCGACCTGGAGCTCATGCAGCTGGTACACACGCGCCGTGGCGTGGGTGTGACGGTTTCTGACGCCGCACCCGGTCTCTGCAGCGACCGTATCCACACCATGGTCCAGGCACACCTGCGCGATGCCGTCGCGGAATGTGTTGCCAGCGGAATCAGTGCCACCGACGTGCGCAAGTATGTGAAGGCGGCCATCGACGGCAACGCCCAGCCCTACGAAATCGTCGCCTAGTATCCGTTTCGGAATTGGCGGGAGGCGGGTTTGTTTCAGCGCTGCCCTATCACCACCCATCTTTCCCCACGAGTGGGACAAAGATGCACGGGGTGTGGGACGTGGTTACAAATCCGTCTCCCTTTTTTTGAATGCAGAGGAGCTCTTGCTGCTTTCGGTCGCCCACAGGGCATACCAGGCGACCCCCGTCGGTCAATTGGCGGGACAGGGCCGGGGGGACTCTCGGACTGCCCGCGGCTACCACGATAGCATCGAAGGGGGCGGAAGCCGGATCGCCGAGACTACCGTCGGCGCAGTGTAGCGTCGCATTCGTTATACGAAGTTGCGTGAGGCATGCGCGGGCCTGTTCGCTTAAGCGGGGGTGACGTTCGATACTGACCACGTGCCCACACAAGCCAGCCAGCACGGCAGTGTGATATCCCGACCCCGTGCCAATCTCCAATACCCGATCGCTCGGTTTCAGTTGGAGGAGTGCGGTCATCAGAGCGACCATATAGGGTTGGGAAATGGTCTGGCCATCGCCAATGGCGAGGGGGTGATCGGCGTAGGCCTGGTGGCGTACCGCGTGGGGGACGAAACAGTGGCGGGGCACCACTTCCATACGAGCCAGGAGTTGCTGATCTTCGGTTGCGCGCTTACGCAGTTGCGTTTCGACCATGGCGAGGCGCATGGCGCGATAGTCTGATTCCAGCATAGCCCTTTCCCAGGTGGGTTTGGCTCCGGGGGTGTGCTTGCTCAGGCGCCTACAATGACCAGGCGCACAATGTATACCGCGACGACTGCGGCAAGGGGTGAAATGTCCATGGGACCCATGGGCGGCAAGATGCGCTTCATCAATTCGATGAGGGGCTCCGTGCTCTTAGGGATGATGGTCCAGAACCCACGAAATTCCAACTCCAGCCGCGGCCCGAGCCATTGGAGGAGGATGGCCATCATATAGAGGGTGAGGCCAGAAAATATCAGGGATACGATCAGGTGCTGGGCAGACATTTCAAAGGGTACTCCTTCAACCGGTGATACGCGGCCCCTCCGCGTCGAAGTTCACTCCGCCATAATGCCACACTATCCACCCAGAATGCATCCGAATCAGGAAGGGCCGGGGCATCCAGACATCGGGCGACGGCCCCAGTGCCGTGCCCCCGCCGCATACGAAAGAGCGTCACATGGGGCTGAAAGGCCCGTCGTTCTTCGAGTATTCCCAGGTCGGCGAGAATCTCCGAAAGCGTCCGGTGCAAGGCCACCGGATCCCCCTGCAGGATTTCGACTCCGCTCCAGACCACGGCAGGTTTCCGGGGGTTTGGAAAGGCCCCCAAGGTGTCGAGCCGGAGATGGAGGGCATCGTGCGTCGACAACGTGGCTGGCAATGTGTCGTCCAGAGCGGCCACTTGATCATGCGAAATGTTGCCAAGAAAGCTGAGAGTGACATGGAAATTCTCCGTGGGTACCCAGCTTGCCCGCACGCCCGCCGCCTGAAAGGGCACCTGGTAGTCAGCGAGGGTGGCACGAATCCGTTCCGGTAGCGGAAGTCCCAGAAACGCCCGAAAGGTGCTGGTACTCACGCGCTCGGGTCCCCACTGAAGACGCCGCATCGGGCGGGTATGCCGATGTCTGCTATCACGAGCCTTCCGAGATACGTGTGGGCGGCCGGATTCTTAAAGCCGACTTTGGGATACTGAAAGGTCACGGTGGTCTCCGCCTTTACGCAGACGCCACAGGGTTCGCCCGTGTCCGCATTCATACCCGAAGGGAGGTCAACGGCAATCGTGTGAACCGGGGGCCAGCGCTCGATCACCGCGCGCACAAGCCCACGCACTTCCCCATGTATTCCCGTACCCAACAGGGCGTCTATCAGCAGTCCTTCGTCGCCCAGGCTATCCAGAGTTCGTGCTGCAGTCTCTGGAGAGTCTATAAGGACTACTTCGCCGCCCAGGCGCTCATAGGCATTGAGATAGTTTTTGGCGTCGCCCGTAATGTCATCGGGGCTGGCCACCAGTGCCACCCGCACCTGTAAGCCCGCCTGGAGTGCCAGCCGCGCGACGACAAAGCCGTCGCCCCCATTATTCCCCTTTCCACAGAGGACGCCGATAGACTCCTGGTCGATCTCATGGAAAACGGCCGTGCCGGCATTGTGCATCAACACGGCCCCGGGAATACCGATATCCTCGATACACCGCCGGTCCGCTTCTCTCATTTGCTGCGCTGTCAGGTACGTGGGTTCCATTCCCTTGCTCCGTTGGGGCATCGTCACGGGGGTGGGCGTGTTGTATTGCGAATGCCAATGAGACAACCCACCCGCAGCTACTCATTCCCCGGTCTGTTCGCCCCGTTCTCGTCCTTAGAAATTGTTTCAATCGGACACGCGCTGATTTCATCGATTACTATACTCCCATAGTGTCACGGACTGAAATTGATGTCAAATTCTCTCCCCGTGGCCGCTGGGGGAACGCTCCTTTCGGGGCGATTTTCCTGTAACGCATCTTATGGAAGCATGGTATCCTGTATACAGGGATCGCTGCGGATCCCCGACTCAAGGCAGTATTCGTTCTTTCGGAGGCGACACTACATGCGATCCTCGATTCAAACCATCTTGTTGCTCCTTGTCCTTTTTGGCCTCGTAGGGTGCCCCCTGGTCACCATCGAACAGCGGACCTTTACCAGCGCGGACGTTTCCAACGGTGGGGGGCGGGCCAATGGTCCGGAAATCCTGGAAGGCGACGCGGCGGAAGAGGGCGAAGGCGATGGCGGGGGGGAACGGACCGTGGTGGAGCCCGATGTCATTCGCCGGGACGGCAATCTGCTCTATGTGCTCAACCAATTTCGCGGTTTGAGTATTGTTGACCTCGATACGGATGCCTTGCTGGTTCAGGTGCCCACCTTGGGGATTCCCAAAGATCTCTACTTCGCCGAGGGCGTGGCGTATGTGTTGGTTGGTGGTAGCCAGCAGGTGGAGGCCGATGGCAATTCCCTTTCTGTTTCACTGCACTCCCGCATGTATGCCGTGGATGTATCGACACCGTCGGAGGCATACATTCAAGGTGAGCTCGAATTGACGGGCGAGCTGGTGGACAGCCGTCTGGTAGGGGCCATTTTTTACGCGGTCACCGTCGATTATGGCTACAGCTATGATGCAGATTTTACACCCCGCACCACGGGGCCGGGCATGATCGTGACCAGCATCGACGTAACAGACCCGACCTCACCGGAAGTTATCGACCGGGTGGACGTGGCGGGTACGGGCTACCTCATTCACGTGAATTCCGAGGCCGTATTCGTGGTGACCAACGACTGGGGGGCCACCCAGACCATAATCACCTACCTGGACATTACGGACGCGGGCGGTGCCATTGTGGAACGGGGCCAGATGGCCGTGCGGGGCTATGTGGGCGACCGCTTTAAGCTGGATGCCTGGAATGGGGTGCTCCGTGTGGTGTCTTCTGATTGGCGGGAGCAGCGCCAGGTCTATGTGAGCACCTTTGACCTCCGAGACCCGGCCTTGCCGCGACTGGCCGAGCGGGCCATTGAAGGGGCCGCAGGGGAGACCCTCTTCGCCACGCGTTTCGACGGTGCCCGGGCCTATGTCGTCACTTACCTGATCATCGATCCCTTGTTTGTCCTCGATTTGAGTGATCCTGCGAATCCCATCGTGCTGGGAGAATTGGAAGTGCCGGGCTACTCGACCCACATCGAAACCCAGGGGGATCGCCTCATTGCACTCGGTGTTGATGACACCGGCACAAACGGCAACCAGGTCAGCGTAAGTATTTTCGACGTGTCGGGAAACGGCGCGCCCACCCTGGTGGACCGGGTCAGCTTTGGCGAAAACTGGACGTGGTCCAGTGCCTACAGCGACGTGAAGGCATTCACCGTATTAGACGATTTAATCATCGTCCCCTTTTCGGGATGGAATGGCTATAGCGGCGGCGGCTTTGACCGGCTCCAGTTTGTTTCCTACACTGCCGACTCCCTTACGCTCCGGGGGAGTGTGGATGTGGAGGGCACGATCCTCCGCTCCTTCGAATACGAAACCTATCACTATGGTGTGACGACGGAACGGCTCTCACGAATCGATGCGACGAACCTCGATGCGCCCGAGGTGGTGACCTCCGTCGTTTTGGCCGAAAACCTCGTTGACTTTCTTCCAGTCTCCGGCGATCTGAGCATCGAGCTGATTGCGCCCCAGGAGGGGGATGCCTTGCGGCTGAGGACTGTCGACGGCGCGCAGATGCTCCTGGGTGAAGTGGACATTCGTGGAGGCTACTATCAAGACGCAGTCCTCCATGAGGAGACGGTGGTGGTCGTCAGCGTGAACTACGAAGACCAGGCCCACTATGTAGTGACCTTGGTCGATATTTCAAACCCTGCTTCGCCGGAAGTAGCGGAGCCCCTGATTCTGGACGTGGATCCCTACTTTTCCTATTACTACGGCTTTGACATTTTCCGGGACGAAGGTTTTCCCGAAGATGGGGTAGCTGCCAAGACATCCCTTCCCTATTACTACAGCCCGGCCGAAGACAGCATTTATCGGGTGGGAGACCAATTGGCGCTCCGCTGTTTTTCGGAGGCCTTTGATCGGACTGTGGGCGATGGCGTGCCTTATCAGGGCATCGCGATGGTAGACCTCCGTGCTGCTACGGTGGGCCAGACTATTGGCTTTGGGACGGAGCATGTGGTATCCCTCGATGTCGTGGACGATACGCTCTATCTGAGTAGCAAGGAACAGGCGGGGCGGCGCATCTTTAACCCCATGGCGGCCTACTATGTGCAGGCTATTGATATGGCAGGTTCCGATGACGGTCCCGCAGTAAACGTGCCCGGTGCCTTCCTGGCCTATGATTCCCAGAACGATGTGTTGGCCCTGGTCGACCATCAGTGGGCAGCGAATGGGGAACCCATCACGAGCCTCGAAACCGTGGCCTGGGATGGCGGCGAAACGGTAACCCCTGTCGCCAGCCGGAGGTTGCCCGACTACAGCTTTAATTTTCAGGCGTCGGAAGGTCGGGTCTATTACGAGTCCTATGGGGACGAAAGCTCCTTCCAACAGGTGACGGTGAACACCGATGGTTCACTTACCCTGGGAGACCGGATCGAATATGGGCCCGCCTATGGAAACCTGCTCGGTGTCACCGGTGACCATGCGCTCCTCGCTCTTGGCGGGGCGGGTGCGGTCGCCCACTATCGGTTCGATGAGGGCAAAGGCAGCCTCGTGCAACTGGTGAACAGCACGGGCTATCCCTCCCGTTTCCGCGTGGGCGAAGGTGCGATCTATCTCCCCTTGGGCTATTACGGTTTGCTGACTTTTCCGCTATAATGCCTTCTCACGCAATCTGAACAGAGCCCTTATTGCCCCGAAATACCCCTGTTTTATCCTTGGCCCTGTTAGATTACTGGGCATTACTCGACGGCGTTTTGGGCCGTGTTAGGAGCTGGATATCGTGAGCATGCAATCACGTCGTACCTTCATCAAACAGGCCGCTGCCGTTTCCCTCGGTTTCCGTGGTTTGGAAACCCTCTTTCAACGCACCGCCTATGCCGGTATGACCGCTCCGGAGATTCCGGCGGGTTATGGCGCCCTCAAGCGGGATCCCCACCGCATCCTCGATTTGCCTGATGGATTTGAATACCGTGTCCTCTCCTGGGTGGGTGATCGTATGGACGATGGCCTGCTCGTGCCCGGTGCGCCCGACGGCATGGCCGCTTTCGCCGGACAAGATGGTGTTACGGTGCTGGTTCGCAACCACGAACTTTCCCCCGGTTCCAACGACTCCGGTGGCTTTGGCCGGAAGTTGGAGCGCCTTGAGCAATTGAACGCCGAACGTCTCTACGACCAGGGCTACGGCAAGACACCGGCCCTGGGCGGCACCACCACGGTCCACTTTGACACGCGCACCGGCGAAGTAAAGCGTCAGTTCATGAGTCTCGCCGGCACCACCCGTAATTGCGCGGGTGGCCCTACGCCGTGGAACTCGTGGCTGACCTGTGAAGAGACCGTGCAGAAGACCGACGACATCGCTGAAAAAGATCACGGCTTCGTTTTCGAAGTGCCCGCCAGCGCCGAAGGCCTGGTGGACCCCGTGCCCCTGACCGATATGGGCCGCTTCAACCACGAGGCCGTGGCGGTGGACCCCAAGAGTGGCTGCGTGTATCTGACCGAAGATCGCCATGACGGCCTCTTCTACCGCTTCATTCCCAACACACCCGGCGATATGAAACAGGGCGGCCGCCTCCAGGCCCTGTGCTTCAAAGACCGGCCCAGCGCCGACTCCCGTAATTGGGACGAAGACGTGCCCGTTAAGACGGGCGAAAATATTTCCGTGGAGTGGATCGATATGGCCGACCCCCTTTCGCCCGAAGACGACATGCGTTTCGTGGGCTTCGATGCCGGTGCGGCCCGCTTTGCCCGCGGCGAAGGCATGTGGTATGGCAACGGCTCCATCTACTTCGCCTGCACCAACGGCGGACCCATTAAGAAAGGCCAAATCTGGCGCTACTTCCCCAGCGAAGGGGAAGGCACCGACGCCGAACGGGTTTCCCCCGCCTACCTCCAGATCAGCATCGAGTCACGTAGCGCGGGCATTCTCGACAACGCCGACAACATCACCGTGAGTCCCTGGGGCGACCTGGTGGTCTGCGAAGACGGCTCGGGCGAACAGTTTCTCGTGGGCATCACGCCCGACGGAAAGATTTACAAGTTCGCGCGAAATGCCACGGCCCGCAACTCCGAATTCGCCGGAGCGACCTTTTCCCCCGACGGCACCACCCTCTTTGTGAACATTCAGCACGACGGCATCACCCTCGCCATCACCGGCCCGTGGGAACGCCGCACCCTCGCCTGACTGCTCCCCCAACGACGCTCTCTCTAAGCGCCCGCCAGTTGCCTGACCTGCTCTCTCCACAGGTGGCTGGCGGTGTTCTTTTACGCCTGGGACAGGCCACCAACGAGCCGATTCACCACCGTGGGTCAGCCGTCCCGGCGGACACGTAGTGATGAACGACATGCTGGAACGCCTATCCCACGAAAGGCGACCTTATGGATCACGACCCTATGGTGAGCAACCGGCCCGCAGGTAAGGCAAGGTCCATGGAGCGCCACCGGCCCGGTGGCTTTTCTTTGGAGTGTGGCAGCTTGCTGCCGCCGTGTTTAACGCGCTCGTTACAACGGTCCCCCGTCGTATTGCCTGCCTTTCCGGTCCTGCGGGAAAGTGGTGCAAGGGCTGCCGGTCACTACGTCGCCCATATCCAAGCCTGAACGCACCCGAACGTGTGTTACATGAGCGGGGGGTGCCACCACGTCGACCCTATCCGTGTCGGCGTCCAGGGAAAGGTGGGCGACTCACAAGCGAACGCCAAACCACGGGTTGCAGGGCATGACTTCCAGTTGGCGCAGTCTGGTGTATAATTGAGGAGGCTTCCGACTTATTACGTACGAAGCCTTATTCGTTGGACGTGTTGTTGAGAGGAACATTTTATGAATATTTCACTGCCTCACGCGCTCGAGGAGTTTGTTCGAAAGCAGGTCGAGTCCGGCCTCTATCAATCCAGTGGCGAAGTCCATCGTGCGGCCTTGCGTCTTCTGATGGAGAAACAGGGTTACGACCAGGAGCGGGACGGTCTGCGTGCCGCGATTGATAGGGGGATTGAACAGGCTGACCGGGGTGAAAGCAAGACCTGCACCCCGGAAGACATTATTCAACTCGCAAAAGCCCGTAGGAGGGGTGTGGCGGGTCAATGAAAGAGCCCTTTTTCACGCCCGCCGCGATGCATGACCTTGCGGACATCTATGAATACCTTGCAAAAGATAACGAGTCGGCCGCGGTAAGATTGCTGGCCCGTCTATTTCAGGGTGCCGAGTCGTAAGTCGAGTCGCCCGAGCTTGGACGAAGGCGCGACGATGATTTGGGTGAAGGGGCTCCGAAGTTTTCCTGTGGGCAACCATGTGTTGTTCTACCGAATTTCCGGGCAAACCGTGGAAATTCTACGGGTGCTTCATGGAGCACGAGACCTGCCGCCCCTCTTTGAGTAAGGGAGGAATGAAGTTGCCCTCGTTACGACGGTCCCCCGTCGTAATGCCTGCCTTTCCGCTCCTGCGGGAAAGCCGTGCGCCCATCCGCCGGACACATTTCCAGCTGCGTTCTTCGCATCCACTTTTGCGAATTCATTCAGCAGAGGATTTACATGCTTCGCGTCAGTCTCTTTGTTGCCGTACCCGGTTGGACGGTCGCGATAGGCTGCTTCCGCGGCATACATGAGGATGACCTCTTTAAATTCGTCGGAGTGAGCGCAACTCTGATAAACGGAAGATGCCCCAGAGACAGGCGAGACGCCTATCCCACGTTGAGGTAGCAACCAGCAGTATGCCCTGCTTTCCGATCTGTTTTTCGGTGACGCGATAGCGCGGTCAGGGTGCGAGGTGTAGCCAGCCCATTTCGGACGGGTCTTCGCCGCCAAAGCCCAGGCGGTAGCGGGGCGGGGTTTCCGACACGGGTGCCCAGGTCTGAATGGCGGGATTGGTCGCGCCGGGGGGTGCCCAGTTCTGCAGGGGAGGCGTGGGGGCACCGACGGGTGTCGATAGAATCTGGACGTTGATACGCAAGGGCCGCGTTGGGTAGTGGTCGCGGTCAAGTTCACCATCGAATACGGCGAAGGGAATCCGGAAGCGGAACCCGGTATGGCCGTTACTCGTTGTCGATTCCCCTTCCCAATCGCCGCCGGTGTCTTGCCACGCCAGCCGTGTATTCTGGTTCCCCTGTTCGTCGAGCGCGAAGGTCCGTCGGGGATAAATATGGCTGGCCTGGAGGTGAAGTACGGCGGACAAGGCCCCTGCGTCTTCCGGACGCGCACCGCGTACATTCACGTAGAGTGCTTCGCGATCCCACACGAGCTGCCACGTAGCGTCGGGCTCATGGGGGGCGAAGCGGGCCTGCACGGCATCGACTTTTTGCCATGAGGTGTCTTCGCGCCAGGCGGTGGAAAAGGACTCAGGGGCGGAGGAGCCCGTGTAGGCGAGTGATTCACCGCCCATGCCCGAGCGCGCGGAAAAGACCCGCTCGCCCGCAGCCACCGCGCGCTCGGCCTCGGCAAACTCGGTGTCCAGGAGGGTGCGCAAGAGGTCGGCGCGCCACTGAAGTTTCGCCGGGAAGTACTTGTAGGCCTCGGCTTCGGAGTGGAATCCGAGGAAGGGGTTTGCATCGCACAGGGCGGACATGGCCTGGGCGTTCTTAATCTCCTCCTCCACGATATCCCGTAGTGCCTGCAGGATATTTTCGTGGGTTTCAACAGGGCCATAGAGGAGTTGTTCCCGGAGGTCGTAAAAACGAAGGATATTGTAACTTGAACGGAACTGGAGCCCTAAAGCCTGGGCCACAGAGATATCCATCAAACGTTCCGGTTCTTCCAGATAGTTGGGCTCGAGTGCGCGGAGGACCTCGATCCCGCGGCTCCACGTGTCGGATAACGTGCCGCAGAGTTCCAACACTTCGGGATAGGTGTGGGTGCCAGAAAAACACTCGCCGATGCGATCAGCAGAGATGGGGTAGTCGACCCGCCACGTCGGTCCCAGGGGAAGTTGGACGGGCTTCAGGTGGAGGGGCCACACGAGGCCGTCGGTTACGGGCCCGTAGAATTGAAAGGCGTTGGTCAGCGGATAATTGTCGTAGGCGTCGGCGAAGAGGCGCCATGCTTCCACAACTTTTGGCACATCTTCCGCCGCCCAGTCACGGCGCGCAAGGTCTTGAAGGAATTCGTCCTCCGTTATGTCTTCGGGGGAAAAGGGCAGGGCGCTGGAGGCCGCCCGGTTCATCATGGAGGGCAGGTTTCCGAAATACCAGCATTGCATGACGGTGTTCACCCCCAGGCCGCGCATGGCGCTGTATTTTCCGTAAAGCTGGCCCGGAACGGGAATGAAAGGCACCGACGCGACCTCATGCGAATTGGACGTCTGCGTCTTGGCGGACAACTCGACGGGTTCGTCCCGCAAGGTGTTCGCGATGGTTCGGAAGGCATCGCTTGGACCGACATAGGAGAGCCAGTAATCGTTCGCACGCCGCGCTTTTCCGAGTTGCATCTTGCTGCCGCCGGATTCGAAGTTGTACTGGACAATGACGCCAGGCGGCGCCTTGCGGGCGATATCGAGAAGCGGTTGGAAGCCGGGGCCGGGACGGGGATCGGTGTAGAGCCACGAGATGAATTTCGCGTCTGGGGCGGCTTCGCGCATGCCCCGTTCCATGGCCGACACGGAAGCGTTGTGAATCTCCCAAGGTTCTTTGTTGGTGCAGGTGGGGCAATCGATATTCCAGTCGTCATCGGCCGAGCTGAGGCAGATGGTCGGGACTTCGCCATAA
>JAUIMA010000665.1 GCA_030432675.1 Candidatus Hydrogenedentota bacterium
CTACCTTCAGCGTCCCAGTGACTGGCAGGCCACCCTTGCGACACACCCGATCGCGTCGGACATCGAACTCGGCGAAAGCCGCACGGGCGACCCAACCCTCCGGGTGGGGGGCATTCAGTTTCACAGCCGATATAACCCCCGGGAAGAAGCTGGCCGATTGGTGGAATCTGCGAACCTCCCGGCCGGGCAGCCCGTATTGGTTCTTGGCGTAGGGCTCGGGCATCACGTACGAGTCCTGTTGGAGCAAAGCCATCCGGTAGTGGTGATAGAGCCCGACGAAGCTATCCTCAAGCTGGCGGTGGAAGGCCCTCTGGCGGGTTCCGACTGCTACATTGGCGTCGGCCCACTCCCCCCTCCTGGGGGCGATTCCCAACTCGACACCTTCTTAGGGCGTGATCCCCACCTGCTCGTACACCCGCCGACAGCCCAGCGCCATCCCACCTTCGTCGCCGATATTCAGGGAAGCTTCGCGATCCGCACGTTGTCGGAGAAACGGCTTAACGTTGCGGTGGTCGGCCCCATGTATGGAGGCTCTCTTCCCATCGCCGACTACCTCTCCCAGGCCTTCGCCCGATTGGGTCACAACACGCGCTACATCAATCATGAAGACGCCTGGCCACTCTATGAGAAAATTGGCCAGACGGTCACGGGCGATCACCCTTCTGCCCAACTGACGGAGTTTTACACCAGCTTCCTGTCCGAGTGGACCTATGCCCAGGTGGCCGAGTTTAATCCCGAGATCTGCATCGTACTGGCCCAGGCTCCCGTGGCCCCCAATTTCCCGGAACGGATGCGGCGCAACGGTATTCTCACGGCATTCTGGTATGTGGAGAACTGGCGGCACATGCCCTATTGGCGCGACATTGCCGCCCAATATGACTATTTCTTTCATATCCAACCCGGCGAGTTTGAAGAAAAACTTGACGCGATGGGTTGTAAACATCACGCCCACGTGCAAACCGCCTGTGACCCCACCCGCCATGTCGCCGTCCCCCTGGAGGAGGAAGAATCGGAGACCTATACCTGTGATCTGAGCTTTGCGGGCGCGGGTTATTACAACCGGGTGGAACTTTTCAAAGGACTCGGAGACTACAACTTCAAAATCTGGGGCGTTGATTGGAATGACCGCTATCTCCGCCGCTTACTGCCGGAGGGGGAAGGCCGTTTTGACGCAGAAAAGTTCATGAAGATCGTGGCAGGCTCCAAAATCAATCTCAATCTCCACTCGAGCAGCAGCCACAATGGCATCGACCCGGCCTGTGATGCCATAAACCCCCGGGTCTTTGAAATTGCGGCCGCCGGTGCCTTCCAGCTTTGTGACCCCTGTATCGGCCTCGAGAAACTTTTCGATTTCGAAACGGAACTCCCCGTCTACCGCAGCCTCCGGGAACTCCGGGAACGGATTGACTACTATCTCGCCCACCCCGAAGAACGGACCGCCGTTGCGAAAGCGGCTCAAAAACGTGTCCTGGCGGAGCACACCTATGAGAAACGGGCCGAATCTATGCTCCAACTTCTCTTCGAAGCCCACGGTGCCACGCTCTTGAAACGCGGCATTCGTGCCGTGCACAGCGTGAAAGACATTAAAGAACGCCTCGAAAAAGACAGTGACCTATACGCATGGTTGGCATCCGTGCCGGAGGAGATGCCCTTCACCTATGAATTCATGTCCCAACTTACGCCCCCCCTCGGTGGCGTGCGGACACCGGCCGAAGGCATTTTCACCTATATGTGTCAGGTAAAAAACAACGCCGACGCCATGGCCAAGTTGGTGCGCTAACGATGGACGCAACCCCGACTAAACGCATCCTGATTCTCCAGACCACACGCATGGGCGATGTGCTGCAGACTACGCCCCTCATACACATGATCCGTATGAAGCATCCCCATGCCCATATTGCCCTCATGGTGCGTAAAATGGGTATGGCCATCGCGGAGCGCAACCCGGACATCAACGAAATTCTGCTCTACGATGAAGACGAACTCTATCTCCATCTCAAGTCGAATGATTCCGACCGCCTCCTCGAAGCCTACCGACTGGCTGAAGCGGAAATCCAAGCCCTTCGCGATAAGAACTTCGACATCGTCTACAACGTAACCCACAGCGTGGGTTCTGCCATGGTCGCCAAGCTCGCCCAGATTCCAGAAGTACATGGGGCGTATCTGAGTGACGACTGGCAGTTTATCTTGCGGGGCAACTGGACCAACTATTTCTTCACCAGCGTCTTCAGTCGCGCTTACAATGACCTCAATCTCTGTGATATCACCCGCAACATCGCCGTCGATGCGCCTCCCTCCCAGGCGCTCCGCTTCGCCCTCAACGACGAGGACCGTGCCTTTGCGGACTCCTTGTTCACGGAAGCGGGTATGGAAGAAGACGCCTTCGTGGTCTGCTTTCAGTTGGGGGCCAGCGAGGAGAACAAGCGCTGGTCTATCGAGGGATTCGCCGCCCTGGCACGTATTCTGACAGAAGAGCGTCAGGCTCGAATTCTCCTTTTGGGCGTCAAAGAAGAGCAGCCGCTGGGTGATCGTTTCGAAGCCTTCTTGCCCAACGTAGCCACCCATCTCTTCGGCAAGACCTCCATCGGCCAAGTGGCGGCCCTCCTCGCCAAATCCGCTATCCTGGTCACCAATGACACGGGCACCATGCACATCGCAGCATCGGTCCAATGTCCCATTACCCTGGTCTCCGTGGGCAACGTGCACTATCGGGAGACGGGGCCCTATGGTGCCGGCCACTGTGCCATTGAAACACGGCGTCAGGATTTGGGACGCTCCGACTTTGTGCCCGCCGCCCTCGACGAGCGAGAAGGCATCCAGGCCGAACAGGTCTACGCCGTCATGCAGTATGTGCTGGGCCACGGTCAGGAAGAACCGGCCCCCCTCCTTCAGGATGGCCCGGACCTCGCCAAGGTGGACATTTATACCACCCGTTTCGCG
>JAUIMA010000666.1 GCA_030432675.1 Candidatus Hydrogenedentota bacterium
CAAACGATTACGTTGGATTGGTGGTCGCGGCCCAGCGCATCACGGTCTCAAATAAGACATTGGCATCAACCGGCTTGCTGATATAGTCGTCCATCCCAACTTCCAGGCACTTCTCCCGGTCACCCCGCATGGCGTTGGCCGTCATAGCGACGATGGGGACATGGTGCGCTGTTTCCTCCTCGGCCCGCCGAATGGCGCGGGTAGCTGCAAAGCCGTCCATTTCCGGCATCTGGCAATCCATGAGGATAAGCGCATAGGATTCACGTTCCAACTGCGCGATAGCTTCTTTGCCATTCGCCGCAATGTCGCAAGAGAAGCCGCGCTTCTCCAGCATCCGAACGGCCACTTTCTGATTGATCAGATTGTCTTCTACGAGGAGAATTCGAATTCCCTCTCCCGTCAACGCTGGTTCGGCCGGAGGAACCGGTGAAGCCTTCGCACCCTCACCTGCGTCCGGATCGCCTTCGCAGAGCAGCCGGTGAAGGATATCTCGCAGTGCCGTCCACTTCAGTGGTTTGGCCACATACTCGTTAAAGCCCATGGAGCGGTTATGCTGTGCATCCCCCCGTACCGACAGGGATGTCATGAGTAGCTTTGGCACCGCGCCAAACGCGGTTTGCTGTTGAATCGCTTCACCAAGCTCCACGCCGTCCATCCCCGGCATGTCGTGGTCGACGAGGATACCGCGCACGGATTGCGCCCCCTCCCGGTCGGACAATGTTTCCAGTGCGGCTGCGGCATCCGCACAGGACCGGACCCGTGCCCCCCAGGCCTCTAACGTCGCACCGAGAAAAGCCCTGCTACTTTCATTGTCATCGACCACGAGCAACTCCATCCCCTCCAGAAACGAAGGTGCCTCCGGCTTTTGGACGTCAACCGGTGCGGCGGCAAACTGGGCAGAGAATTCAAAGGAGGTGCCGTCTCCCGGTGTGCTCAAGCACCGAATCTCTCCTCCCATGAGGTCGATCAATTGGCTAGATATCGCCAGGCCCAGTCCTGTTCCGCCAAAGCGGCGGGTAGTCGATTCGTCGACCTGACTGAAGAGATTGAAGAGACGATCCATGCGCTCTTCTGGAATACCAATACCGGTGTCGGCGACCTCGAAGCGCAAGGTTACTAGCCCGTCATCACGGGCTATCCGTTGCACGGTAACCGTCACCTCACCCACCTCGGTAAATTTCACGGCATTGGCGAGCAGATTCAGGAGCACTTGCCGTAAACGACCGGGATCGCCCAGAACCGTTTCCGGCACGTCGGATTTTATGAAACTGGCCAACTCCAGGTTTTTTTCTTCGGCCTCCGTGGCCAGGAGGTCAATGGCCTCTTCCAATGTCGTTTGGGGCGAGAATGGGATGGACTCGAGCTTCACCTTGCCCGCTTCGATCTTTGAGAAGTCGAGGATATCGTTCAGAAGATTCAACAGGGACTGGGCACTATTCTGAATCGTGTCCACGCAGTCCCGTTGCTCCTCGGAAAGGGCGGTATTCTGAAGCAACTGAATCATACCGATCACCCCGTTCATGGGCGTGCGGATCTCGTGGCTCATATTGGCCAGGAACTGACCTTTCGCGGTGTTGGCCAACTCGGCCCGCTCAGCCATCTCATTGGCGCGAATCGCGGCATCTTCGAGCTCTGTATTCAGTTGCTCGGCATCCTTTCGGGCTTGCTCTGCCTCCATTTTCCGTTGCAGGTTGAGCACCGCCAGCCCCAACTGTCTTCCTATACCTTCGAGGATACTTATCCAGAGTTCATCTCGTCGGGGGGAAGGTTGGGCACAGACCCCAATGACTCCCGTGACGCGCCCGGCGGCGGGCAGGGGTATAAAATAGTAGCCACATGCGGGCCCCTTCGTGCCATCGGAGGGCGCGTCCATCTCACGAAAACCACCCACTACGATGTGCCCTTCCTGGAACACCGACTGCTTCCAGGCACGATGCAGCGACTCCCAGAGGGTCTGATAGTAGGCGTCTTCCTTTGAAATACCATAGGCGCCCGCCAATTGCAGACGGTTGTACTCATCGGTCAGGAACATGCACGCCCGGGATGTGGGGCCGGTTTCCCGCATGTGTGCGATGACAGGCAACACACTCTCCACCAGTTCCTTCCTATCCTGCGCGGACTGAATAGAGGCGTAAAGCGCGGACTGAATGCGCAGGGCTTCATTGTTAAACTGGAGGGATTCCTGAGCGGCTTTCTGCGTCCGGATATCCCGTACGACCCCGGCATAGCCCGCCGTCCCCCCTTCCTCCATTCGCACCATCACGATTTCTACGGGAAAACGACTGCCGTTCCGGTGCTGAATCAGGGCTTCCCCGTCAGTTTCACCAATCTGCAACACGGTTCCGAGATCATGGTCACTCCCGTCGGGACCGAAAGACTTCACGAAATCGCCCCCGAATAGGAGGCTTAGAAAATTTTCATTGACCAGCGCGCCCCGGTCGTAACCGAGCATACTTTCCATCGCGGGATTGGCAACCTCAATGCGCCCCGTACTATCCAGTGCGACGACGCCATCTTGAATGGTCTCTAAGACGAGCGTATGCATTGCGCGGGCTTCCAGCTGGTGCTCAATCATGTGATTCAGTGCCAGGGCGAGCCGTCCGATTTCATCACGGGCGAGAATCTCAGCGTAAACATCTTTTTCACCCCGGGCACGGGCCGCCATGGCCAACTCTAAGGCATGGACCGGTGTGATGACATAGCGGTTCAGAAACACATAGAGCAAGGCGAGCGTCATCATCAGCGTCAGAAAAACCACCAGGCAAACATAGTACAGGGCATCGGAAATCCCGCCCGCGACCTTCTCCCCGTCAACCTCCACCAGCAGGAGGGCGTCTCTGTCCGTCTCCGTTGGAAAAAGCCCGTCTGGAAGGGGAACCCAGAACCCATGCAGCCAGTGTCCGTCTACGGGGCTATGCGTCACCGACGCCTCCCCCGAT
>JAUIMA010000077.1 GCA_030432675.1 Candidatus Hydrogenedentota bacterium
TCCCCTTCCCCTTCCCCTTCCCCTTCACCTTCACCTTCACCTTCACCTTCTCCTTCTCCTTCTCCTTCTCCTTCGCCTTCTCCTTCGCCTTCTCCTTCGCCTTCGGCTGCCACCGGAACGGAGGCCAGTAGGAAGACGCCTGGGTACTGGCTGCGGAAGCGGACTTCGCTCTGGTCCATATCAACGACTACCTGGCCAATACCGTCATCGCCATAGGTGTTGTCGCCCAAATAGCGGTACGGCTGGAGTTGGGACTCTTCGAGTCCGACGATTTGCTCGGCTGTAAAGTGGAGGGTGACCTCTGCCGGTTGAATCTGGGCCATGGTGAAGTCGGTCTCGGAGGCGACGATCTCAATGACCACCGTGCTCTTTACCCGATCGGGAATAGTGCCTCCCGGATCGGTACTTGGCAGGATATCGACGGAGCAATTGAAATTTCGCACGCCACTGCGCAGGCCAGCGGAATAAAAGGTGAGCTTGTTTCCGGTAGCATCTCCTGCGGTGCCCAACCAGGTGCCATTGGTATTGCTGCCCTCTTCGGCGGGGAACTCCAGGGGCAGAAGCGTGCTTTCGGGACGACCGGGATCGGTCATGGAAACCCGGGTCTCGTACTCGTCCAGGATGCCGTCGTTGTCGGTGTCTACATCAGGAGCGACATCAGCCACAGCGTCAATTTCGGGCGTCATCGCACCCAGGGCACCATTGTTAAACGCGATGAACGAGGAAATGCGAATGAAATGGAACTGGCTCAGGTTGGCGGGTTGTCCCAGGGCGGTGCGTGCCCAGGCAATGTCGATGGCATCCCCGCCGCCGCTCCGGGAGCTGAGTCCGACGGTAAAGGGGTCATCCGGGCGGACGTAATTGTCCAGATACGCTGATTGGGTGGGGGACAGGTCAAGGTATCCCCAGTCGAATTCGGTCCCGTCGGTGTTGGGGTTGACGATGAATCCGGACAGGGGGGGCGAGGGGTTTGCCATGCCCTCAGGCAACACGGTGGTGTCGAGCATGCGGCTTCCAGGGATGACGTACCATGGATCGTCGGCCAGCCCGTTTTCGTTCACGTCCTCACTGATTTCAATGAGACCGGGCTCAGAAAACTTCCGGTTGGCGTCACCCCCGACCCACTGTCCATTACCAAATACGATAAAATCGAGGCCCATGGGATTGTCAGGGTCATCGGTTACGGCCGTGTCGAAGGCCAAGGTAATGAAACTGCCTGGGGCGGTGTCGGGTGTTCCAATAGAGTGCAGGCTCGTGTTGTTGGGGGACGTCGTTCCGCCGCCCGTGGGAGCGCCAACTGCGTTGGAAGGCTGGTCGAATCCCACGTTGCTGTTGACGGAGTTGACCGAGATGACGCGGTCTGCCCACGGGTCTTCCGCGTGGATAGCAGGGGCGCAAAGGAGCCCGAGGAGCGCCAGGGTGGCGGGAATCCGCAGGAATCGATTTGATGAAGGGTAAGCGTGGGCCAGCAATGGGTATTCCCTCGAATAAACGCGCTACGAGCAGGGATGGACCACCGCAGGCCAGAAGGAGGGGAAGGAGATTTAACCCAAGTGAGCCTTCCCGAGAGGCCTGGGCGTATGGAACACCCAACGAAATAGACGGCTGGCAGGTCTTCGGACTTTCAGGCATCCCAAGGGGAGGGCCTACTAAGCGCTGCTTCCCAACCTTGTTTCGTCAAGGTCAGTGCATCCAAACCGGACTCATGAGAGTCCGCGCGCCGTTCGTTCCTGATTACCGCTGCGGGGCAGTTCTGGTCTCGCACCAGATTCCCTCTTAGCCCGCCTGCCTCATCGAAACAGACGGGAACCAACGTCCATAGGATACGCGACCTCGGGCCAATGTGTCAATTGGAGACATCCTTTCGGGGAAGGATACGCGTTGTGCGGGTTTCGCTCCGGTCATCTCGTTGCGCGTGAAATGCAGCGTTGACGCTTTGCTACGCGGACAGGTAAGCTCGATACACCCACGTGGTTAGTCTGGGCGTGGCGCACACAAGGGAGGAGAGACCCTATGCTGGCTTTTTTAGCCGTGTTACCGGTATTGACTGTCGGGGTGTTGTTGGTTGGGCTGCGATGGCCCGCGAGTCGGGCCATGCCGGTGTGCTACATCACCGCCGTATTGCTGGCCCTATTTTCCTGGAAGATTTCACTTTGGCAGGTGGCCGCCGCCACCGTCAATGGCGTTGTCATCGCGTTGAGTCTCATCTACATTATTTTCGGGGCTATCCTGCTCTTGAATACCCTGCATGAAAGTGGGGGGCTTCGGGTGGTGAGAAGGGGCTTTACCGATGTGACGGCCGACTGCCGTATTCAGGTGATCATCATTGCGTGGCTATTCGGCTCCTTTATTGAGGGAGCGGCGGGTTTCGGTACGCCCGCCGCCGTGGCCGTTCCGCTACTGGTGGGGCTCGGTTTTCCCGCCATGGCCGCAGTCGTAGCCGGGATGATTATTCAGAGTACCCCCGTATCTTTTGGTGCCGCAGGTACCCCTATTATGGTGGGGGTGAGTAATGGGCTCAAGGATAGTCCCGCTGTCATGCCGTACTTCGAAGCGGGGGGCTTTACCGAGTGGACGGACTACCTGGCCCATATCGGGGTGAAGGTCGCTCTTCTTCATGGCCTCGCGGGTACCCTCGTGCCCCTGATTGTCGTCATCTTCATGACCCGCTTTTTCGGGCCCAACCGAAGTGTGCGGGAGGGACTTGCCATTTGGCCCTTTGCGCTGTTTTCTGCCTTCGCTATGACCATCCCCTATATGTTGGTGGCTGTTTTTTTCGGTCCCGAGTTTCCGACCATAGTCGGCGGCTTGACCGGCTTGGCCATCGTGGTGACTGCCGCGCGAAAAGGCTTTCTCATGCCGGATGCGTCGAATCCCTGGACCTTTGGCGACCGGAAGCAGTGGGAACCCGAGTGGCAAGGAACGCTCCACGTGGACGACGACGAAGGCCCGCCACCGACCCTGTCTATCTACCGGGCGTGGATGCCCTATGTGTTGGTGGGGCTGTTGCTCTTTATTACCCGTATGAAGGCACTTCCGCTGGTGGATTGGTTGAAAGCCTGGACTGTGACGATGCCAGAGATATTCGGCACGGAGATTACCGCCAAGGTACAGCCCTTATATCTTCCGGGGACGATTTTCATCACCGTCTCACTGATCACGTGGTACTTGCATCGCATCGATAAGCAGGCTTACGGCCGGGCATGGAAGAGTTCGCTGAAGACGACGGCTGCCGCCTCGGTCGCCCTCATATTCACCGTGCCCATGGTGCAGGTATTCATTCACTCCGGCGGCGGAGCTGCTGACTACGCCGCTATGCCCATGGTGCTGGCTTCTGGCGTGGCCAACGTGGCCGGTCAGGCCTGGCCCTTGTTTGCTCCTTTTATTGGTGGGCTGGGGGCCTTTATTGCAGGGAGTAACACTATTTCCAATATGATGTTCAGTCTCTTCCAGTTTGAAGTGGGGGTGCGCATCGGCGCCGAGCCTTCGCTCATTGTGGCGCTCCAGGCCGTTGGCGGTGCGGCCGGCAATATGATCTGCGTCCACAATGTGGTGGCGGCCTCGGCGGTGGCCGGGCTCTTTGGGAAAGAGGGCGATGTGTTGCGGAAAACCTGCTGGCCATTCTTGTACTATGCCTTGATAACCGGTATCGCAGGTCTGCTGGTATTTCTGCTGGCGATGCCCGGAACGTAAGTGGTCGCCGGGTCATTGTCCTCGGAAGCACAGGCTGATCGTCGTGTAGGAGGACGGGGCGTTCTTCCCCGGTATTTAGTGCATTGGAGCCTGAAAAGCTACAACCCACTGGGAGCTCGAACAAGCTATGTCGAAGACAATCGTACTGGTCGCCACCGAGAAAGGGGCATTCTTTCTCCACAGTGACGGCGAACGGAAGGAATGGAATGTTTCCAGGCCTGCGCTAAAGGGGTGGAAGGTGAATAATCTCCTCCTCGACGAGCGGGGCGCACCAACCCTTTATGCGGCGGTCGGGCACTTTGTCTACGGCCCCACGGTACAGGTCTCCCGTGATTGGGGAGAGACGTGGGAGCAGCAGGAACATGGACCGAAATTCGGCGATGGCTCTGACTCGACGCTCAAGAATATCTGGACCATCGTGCCAGGATTGCCCTCGCAGCCGGATACCCTTTACGCCGGTACGGATGATGCCGGGCTCTTTGTGAGCCACGATAGCGGGGCCCACTGGGAGGAGTTGACGGGTATATCCCAGCACCAGACCCGAGGTGAGTGGATGGGTGGTGCGGGAGGACTCTGTCTCCACACCATTCTTCTGGACAAGGACAGGCCCGGTCGTATCTGGGTAGGTATTTCTGCCGTGGGGGTGTTACGGTCGGATGACGGGGGACAATCGTTCCAACCTTGCAATGAGGGGATGCCGATTGTCATTGAGGGGAAGGAGTTCAAAAACATTGGGTCCTGTGTCCATTCCATGGTGCAGGATCCCGCTCAGCCCAGCCACTTGTACCAGCAAAACCACCAGGGCGTGCTGCGCAGTTTTGATGGCGGTGATCACTGGGAGCGCATCGAGTCGGGCCTACCCTCCAAATTTGGTTTTCCCATGGTGATGGATCCCCACGATGCGAAACGGCTTTATATCGTTCCCCAGGAAGCCGATGAATATCGAATCTTCCAAGATGGCCAACCTACCGTTTACCGAACAGAGAATCAGGGTGACACCTGGGAGGCACTTCGAAATGGACTGCCCGACGACTGTTATTCCGGCGTGCTCCGTCATGCTATGGCGGTGGACAGCCACGAGGTGGCGGGCATCTATTTTGGAACTTCCGGCGGGCAGATCTTTTACAGCATCGACGGGGGCGATTCCTGGCAGACCATGCCGTGTGCCTTACCCCGTATCCTTGCCGTGAAAGCGGTGGCGGTAAAGGAGGCATAGCCATGGCCCCCATAGCCCTTTCCGTGACGTTGCCCGGAATCCTTGCGACCTGCGCTGGTGGTGAAAACACCGTGACGGTTGAGGCCGAGACCCTGCCCGGAGGCGTGGAGGCCTTACTTCAGGCTTACCCGCTGCTCAAGGTGCACCTCTTCAAAGACGACGGGAAGCTCCGGGAGCATGTTATGCTGCTCTACAACGACCAGAGCTTCGATTGGCTTGAGAGCACCGACATTCCGCTGAAAGAAGGCGATCGACTGACCGTGCTGCAGTTGGTCTCTGGCGGATAGTGCCCCAGTACTCCCTCGTCTGTCGATTTACGCAATAATGTCGTGCAATACGTTGCCATGGACGTCTGTAAGGCTGAGATCACGGCCGCCATGCCGGTAGGTGAGGCGTTCGTGGTCGAGGCCCATAAGGTGGAGCACCGTGGCCCACAGGTCGAATACGGTGCTGGTGTTTTCCACGGCGTGGTAGCCAAATTCGTCGGTGGCGCCGTAGATTGTTCCGCCTTTAATGCCGCCGCCCGCCATCCAGATGGAGAAACCGTAAGGATTGTGATCCCGTCCATTGCTGCCTTGGGAGAAAGGAGTGCGGCCAAATTCGCCCGCCCAAATAACGAGGGTTTCGTCGAGCAGTCCCCGGGCCTCGAGGTCTTTCAAAAGTCCGCCAATGGGTTGATCGACCTGGAGGGCCATATTGCTGTGACCCTCTTCCAATCCGCCGTGCTGGTCCCAGGGATTGGCCTTCTGGCCATCCCCCGCATGCTGGGCCAGGCAGCTCAGTTCAACAAATCGTACCCCCCGTTCCACCAGCCGCCGTGCAAGGAGGCATTGCCGTCCATAGGCCGCCGTATTGGTGTTGCTGTGGTCCAGGGCATAGAGCGCTTTCGTCGCCTCGGACTCGCCCCGAATGTCGCAGAGTTCGGGCACGGCCGCCTGCATTCGAAAGGCCGTCTCGTAGTTAGCGATGGCGGCTTCTACGTCCTGTTGGCCATCGAGCCGATTGACGAAATCGCTATCCAACGACTGGATGAGGTCGAGCCGTTTGCGCTGGTTGCCGGGCAATTCAAGTGCCTTGATGTTGCGCACGGCTTCCATCCGGTCTCCCTGAAGAATGGACCCCTGGTGTTGGGCGGGGAGGTAGCCGTTGCTGAAGAGACCGACGCCGCCATGGGGCACCGTGCAGTCGCCGCTCTGAAGCACCACAAAGCCTGGCAGGTTATCCGCATCGGAGCCGAGGCCATAATTGACCCAGGCACCCGCACTGGGGCTTCCCATAAAGGGGACACCCGTGTGGAAGAAATAGTTGCCTTGGGCGTGCTCGTTCACACTGCTGGTCATAGAGCGGACCACCGCCAGGTCGTCTACACTCTCGGCGATGTGGGGGAAGAGACTGCTGACCGGGATGCCGCTTTCACCGTACTGCTTGAATTCAAAGGGCGATCCGAAGATATTACCGTTCTGGTTGAACTGGGTACGCTCTACCTTGACCGGCATGGGCTTGCCATGGTCTTGATTCAGTCGGGGTTTGGGGTCGAAACTATCCACGTGAGACACGCCCCCGGACATGTAGCAAAATATGACGTGCTTAGCCGCCGGGCGGTAGTGGGGCAGGGCTACGGCAGGTTTCGCCATGCCCGCGAGGGCCAGCGCACCAAAGCCCGTCGAACACCGCGTGAGCATTTGTCGCCGGGATATCAGATGATTATCGGGTCGTTGTGTCACCATACTTACCTCAGGTAGCTGAATTCTTTGAGACTGAATAGAGATTGGGCTACTTCGACCCAGGGCTCTGCCGGACCGCCCAACCGGGCCAGTGGTGCGAGTCGGGCACGCAAGGATTCCCGCTCCTTAAATAGTTTGGGGGATACGCTTTCCCATTGTTTGCGCTCAGGCTCTCGGGCGAGCTCGGGCGTTTCTTTCAGCGCGATCTCCAACCGGGAAGTGAACCGGGCTTGAATTTCGGCGAGTTGAGCCTCCAGCGCAGTCAACTCTTCATTCAGCCGCGCATCCAACTCACGGCCGGCGGGGCGTTTGGAAGTTTCCGCTACAAAGTCGAGGAGGCGCCGCTGCTCGGTATCCGAAGGGGCGCGTCCCAGCGTCAATTCGTAAAGGCGCTTGACCCGTTGGTTGGCATCATCGCTTTCCGCGCTGACACGGGCGGCGAGCGTTCGGGCATTCGCCTGGACGAAGGGGTCATTCATCAGCGCGAGTGCGTGGGCAGGCACATTGGTCACATCCCGACGACCCTTGGTAGACACGGGCGTGGGGGCGTCGAAAATCGTCAGGAAAGGGTCAAGGTCATTGCGCACGACTCGCACGTAGACCGAGCGGTGGGGATCGCCGCCGGGTACCGGCTTAGAAACCGGCTCAGACTTAAGACGACCTGACGCGGCCAACATGGCGTCTCGAATGGCCTCGGCTTCCAGGCGGCGGACCATGGCATGGGACCAGAGGTGATTGGCCGGGTCTTTTTCTCGGGCTGTTTCCGTGGGTAAGGCGCTCTGTTGAAAGGTACGGGAGGTAGTCAATTCGCGGAGTAGGGCCTTTGTGGACCATCCGTGCTCTCGTACGCGCCTGGCCAGGTAATCGAGCAAAGCGGGGTGGGTCGGTTTTTCCCCCATGACCCCGAAATTATCCGGAGTCGCCACCAGGCCCCGACCGAAGGTGTGGTGCCACAATCGATTGGCCATTATGCGTGCCGAGAGAGGATTGTTATCGGAGACAATCTCCTCGGCCAAGGCGAGCCGTCCGGCATCATTGTCGCCAAAGGGGGTTGGATTGATGGCTTCGAGAAAACGTCGCTCCACGGGGGCACCGGG
Organism: Candidatus Hydrogenedentota bacterium; assembly: GCA_030432675.1. Taxonomy (GTDB): domain Bacteria; phylum Hydrogenedentota; class Hydrogenedentia; order Hydrogenedentales; family JAEUWI01; genus JAEUWI01. The sequence goes on from JAUIMA010000077.1 coordinate 7,731, forward strand.
CTGCTTGTGGTCGCCCCGGGTGAAAAGGGGTTGATTGATGGGCGCACTTTCCACCACGCCCGGGGCACGGGTCGGGAAGGGAATCTCGCTTTCCAGGTGGCGGTATTCCTCCAGCAGGGCTGCCGCTTCAGGCACTTTTTCCGCGGTGTTGGGAAGCAGGCCCCACGATACGAAGAAGTTAAGATAGCGGGCTTGTTCATCGCTCATGGTGCCATCACGCCAAGCGATCACACAATCCCGCAGGGACTGTTGGTATCGGGCGAGTAACTCGTCGGGGTTCTTCGGCTGGCCTTCTGGTGCAAACAGGGGGGCGACGAATTCCGCCATTTCGTCCCGCGGCGCAGGCTGGCCGTCGGCCACGATGACGACCTCGGAGATGCCAAACCACGAGCGGGTTATTTCGTCGCTCGCAAGTACGGCCTGGTCGTTCGCCGTGGAGAGTTCGAGGTGTGCCTCGTCTCCCAGCCAGTAGGTAAGATCCCAGCGCTGCCACCGCCAATGGCCCCCATTGAGTCGGGTCATGGGATAGACCTGGCCGTTACGCGGGAAGTCCTGCACCACATAGCGATGGCGCGCATCACCATCACCGGCTACCCGGACATAAATCTGCTTGTCGTTGATGTCGAAGCGGGGGGAGGCCAGCACGCCGCTATGCTTCGTGGAGGTGAGATGGGAATAGAGACCAGCGGGGTAGATGCCCCGGATGATAGGTTCGCCTACATCGCGGATATCAAAGGAACCCGCCGGTGCGACGGTTCCGTTGAGGCCATTGCCGTGTTGGACCCAGGCACGGGCATCCTCCCCACCGAGGTTCCAGGTCTTCGGGTAGGGCGTTTCCAGGCGTTGGCGCACGTTGTAATCGCTGCCGTTCCATTGGGCCTTCAATTCCCGCCAACCTTTCTCAAAGTTGCCCCCATTGGCGCTGCGCAGTCGTTGCCACGGGTGGAGAGGATTCTGGTTTGAGGTGGCATTGTTCAGCGCGTTCTCCCATCCCCCTTCGGTCTGGCGCATGGGCTCGGCGAGGCCATCCTCAATATAGGCGAGCCACTTTTCCGCCATCACTGCGCGCATTTTTGCTTTCGTTTCGGCAATGGCCGACGTATTGATTTCCTGACGCGCCTTCGAATCTACCGTCACCGTAGCGGGGTGTCCGGTCGCCATGACGCCAAAAAGTGCGTAATAATCTTTCTGGCTGATGGGGTCAAACTTGTGGTTATGGCATCGCGCACAGGAAACGGTCATACCTAAAAAGGCCTTGGAGACTACATCGATTTGGTTGTCCACGAAACGTACCCGTTCGTCGAGGGCGTCGGTGGGTGAATACCCGTGTAGTACAAAGCGGTACTGGGCGGTTCCCAGCATGGACTCGTTAACGCCGGTCTCGGGATGAATGCGGGGGGTGGGGAGCCGGTCGCCCGCCAGATGCTCCCGCACCAGGTCGTCGTAGGGCACGTCTGTATTCAGCGCGCGGATGATGTAATCCCGGTAGCGCCACGCGTGGGGGATTTCAGGGTCGCCCTCACTGCCGTGGCTTTCGGCATAGCGCATCCAGTCCATCCAATGGCGGCCCCAGCGCTCGCCGAAGGCCGGGGAAGCGAGGAGTCGGTCGACCGTCGTCTCAACGGCGCGATCCCAGTCGAGGCTGGATGCCTGAACGAAGCGCGTCACGTCGTCGGGGTTTGGGGGGAGGCCGGTCAGCACGAAATAGAGTCGGCGTACCAGGGAGCGGGCATCGGTCAGCTCTGAAGCGGAAACACCGGCTTCAGTACGTCGTGCCCACATGAAGGCATCGATTGGATTGGCCGCCCATTCGGCGGGCGCGTCAGCGGGCGGCTCCACGTCCTGGACCGGCTGAAAACTCCACCAGGCCATGCGTCGCTCGCGAACGGTTTCCCACGACATGGCGTTGCTTAAGTCTTCGGCCGAGGGGGGCGTGTCCCGTGGGTCAACCGCGCCATCCGTAATCCATGTGCGAAAGTGGCTGACCAGATCGTCGGCCATCTTCCCGTCGGGAGGCATCTGGAGGTCGGTGTTGTGATACTGGATGGCTTCAAAGAGAAGGCTATTCTCGGGAGAGCCCGGGACCAATGCCGGGCCGCCGCTGCCTCCTGTAAGCAGGCCATCGCGATAGGTCAGATTGAGCCCGCCTTTGACCTTTGCCGGGTCACCACCGTGACAGGCGTAGCAATGGTCTACGAGCACGGGGCGAATGTGCTTTTCGAAGTGCTCCATGGCTTCCGGTGTCGGAGCGGCGACTGCGACACCGCTCATCCCTATCAGGAGTGGCCCCACGGCGACAACACACTGCTTCATCGTGTACATACAAAATGCTCTCAAGTTGCTCATCATCTGAAGGTGCGCGGCACGCGGACGAATCCAGACCTGCCGTGGCAGCTACTTCTCTTCAATACGGTACACATGAGTCTTGGTCCGCAGGATAAGAGATGCGCCCGACACGGCGGGAGACGCCATCAGACCCTCGTCCAAGTTGTTCTCTCCTCGCACCTTGAATTCCTTGCTCGCCTCTATGATATGGGCCCCACCCTGGGAATTAAAGTAATAAATGAGCCCGTTGCTGGCGATGGGGGATGCAATATAATTACCGCCAATGCGATCTGCCCAGATCACCGTGCCAGTGGCGGGTTCGAGGCAGGTTAATTGTCCCCGATTACTGACGACATAGAGCCGTCCATCGACCAGAATGGGCGAGGGCGTGTCCGGAACGTCGCTTTCGGCCCGCCGCCAATCCACATGACTCTGGGTTACATCCCCCTGGCCGTCCGTGCGAATAGCCCAGAGCTCCGTGCCGCCATAGCCCGTGGCGGTGAACAGACGTTCTCCATCCCACACCGGTCGGGTCGACGGCGTGAAGCCTACCTGTTCCACCTTCCAGAGTTCCTTCCCCGTATGGGGGTCATAGCCATAGCTCGCCGAAGAACCTACGCTGAGCATGTGGGGCTTGCCCTCTTGCTCTACCACGACGGGCGTGCTGAAAGCCTTGCGAAGGTCACCGCCCCGCTTGGGTTCCCCGTTTTCATCCAAGTCTTCCCAATGCCGACTGCGGTCCGTACGCCACAGCGTTTCCCCCGTGTGCTTGTTCAGCGCCGTGATGTACTGCTGATCGATGCCGTCGAAGGTAAGGATGAGGCTGTCACCGAAAATGATAGGGGATGACCCCGGCCCGCGATAATGGCGGCAGGGTAAGTCTTCCCGTTTCCACAGGACTTTATTCGTATTGGTATCGATACAGGCCGTGCCGTAGCTGCCGAAGTGGACGTAGACGCGGCCCTCCTCGATCACCGGCGACGGAGAGGCATAGCAGTTGACGTTATTGCCGAGGGGCTCCGGGGTCTCACTGTGGAATAGCTTCGCGTTGTGGAGCACGGCGCCGGTGTTGCGGTCCAGCACAAGGACAAAAAAATCGTGGCCTTCTTCCGTTGCGGTGGTCAGCCAAATTTGATCGCCCCACGTGACCGGTGTCGACCAGCCTTTATGGGGGATGGGTGTTTTCCAGACGACGTTTTCGGTTTCGCTCCAGGTCAAGGGAAGCACTGCGTCGCCGACGACGTGTCCGTCGCCCTGAGGTCCTCGGAAATCGGGCCAGTTCCCTGTCTGTTGTGCTGTCGCCATCGACGTCACTGCCGAAACTATCAGGAATGCGACTGTAGGAGCCCAAAGTTGGCGTTGATGTGCCGTCATACAAAGTCCTCTCTCGACGAAATATACAACACGAAGGTTGTTCCGTAATTCATTCGATTCTACCGCCTTCGATTGTAGACTATCCTCGCTTGATATGCTAACCGGGTCGACGTCTTCCGATTTTCGTGTGGCCCATGGACGGAAGCGTTGGCCGGGGGGCGTTAACACAAAAGCCCGTTCCAGCAGTGTGCTGAAACGGGCTCTTAAGCATTGCAGAGTAAGATGCTACTTCGGAGGTAGATTCCGGCCGATGGTTGATGGCACTTCGGAGCCGAGACCGTATCGCCAGCCCAAGGACTTACTTACCGCGCTCGGGTTGGACGTAAAGGAATATTCGTCCACTTCCGTGATAGCACCCGTGACACCGTCAATTTCCAGGACTGTCCACAAGGTGGCCGGCGTGTTGGGTGTAATATTGAACTCGGTGGTCCCGAATTCGGTAATCACGCGGACTTTCGCGCCGGAGTTCGACATGGCGACGCTGCTACCGCTACTCAAGTTGCTGTAGTCATGCACCGAGAAGCGATAGGTGCCGGGGCTTCGGCTTCGGATGGTAGTGGTCTCCGGTCCGAAACTGCTGACATCATCCAGGTCGAGATCGGCCGTACCTGCCGTGCGCGTCACAAAATAGATGTGGAAGCGCCCGCTAGCAGATGGGCCGGTCAGGTGTGAATCGAGGTCGGATGGGCGTTCACCCCACGTCAGCACAATGCGAATCTCGCCGATGTTGACGGTGGTGCTCATGTCACCGTTTTGCTCCGTGACCGTGGCGTCGCCGACGATGTAGATCACGAACGTGGCATCGACGTAACCCTCGCGCGTTGCGAATGCGGTATAGGTACCTGGGGAGAGGTCGTTCAAGGCATAGTCACCACTCCCATCGGTCATCGTCGTGGCGGCGACGGGGTATGCCAAATCCCGCCCGCGGAGGATACCTCGTCGAAGGGAAAGGGTAACTCCGTCGATTCCTGTGCCGCTGACATTGTCAATCACCCGTCCGCTTGCGTGTCCTATGACCCCGGTGTTTTCGGCCACGAGAAGGGTGGCATTCATCTGGGTGGTGAGGTCTGCGATGACCGTAGCGGTCTGCACGGTCTCGATGAAACCAGCGCTTTCGAAGCTAAACTCCACGTAACCTGACGGCAGCTCTTCAAAGGAAAACTGGCCATTAGCGTCTGAGGTTGCGGTGGCAATGATATCGTCGTTGTCTCCGATATTGCGCCCCCGAATGGAAATGGCTACGTCGGAGAGTGGGGCTTCGGTGGCGGCATTGGTAATACGGCCCGCGAGAGCACCGAGGCCACCGGTAGCAATTGTTGTCGTTGCTTCCAGGGAGACGGAATGGGCCGTATCGATACTTAGGTTGCTCACCAATACCACGATCTCATCGACAGTCGCTTCGTCTTCGGAGTCGCCAAATCCAGTGAGGCTGATGGTGTCTTCGTCGGCGTCCAACTCAATGCCGTTGAATCCCGATTTATAGACCTTGACCATCACGGAATTTCCGAATTCGTCAGGGGTCCAGCCTTCACGGTCGAAACGGAGATGAACGTCTGAATTGAATCCGTTGGCCTTGAAGACCACCGCGCGCGTGCTGAGTGGCGGAATCGCGCGAAGGGAATCTATATCGTCCGACGAAACAACGAGGACCTGCTCGTCAGAACTGAAATCAAAACGTTGGACGTCCTCCGACGCAAATAACGCTTCATTCAATGTGTATCGCTCGAGGGTGCGATCGCCTTCGCGAAGACGGCTTTCGTCGTTGCGTTCATAGGCGCGGTTTCGCGCGTAGTCCCAATAGACTTCCCCAAGGGGCTGGTCAAATAGGGCGTCAAAGGAAGCCTGCATCGCGTGGCGCAGTTGCAGGAGCGCCGCCTCGGAGTCGGTTGGCGAAGCCATTACGTTCTGCTGCCGTAGTTGCTCCAATAATCCATCGCTGGACGAATTTCCACCGGCGTCCACGCCACCCAGATAGCGAAGGGTCCCGCCGTCGAAGCGCGTACCGATATAAGCGAACCAGTCGATACTTCCATAGGCGGCGACCGTATAGGTGCAGTCCGTGTCGTCGCATTCGATGCCCGCGAGCCCGAGCGTGTCACTCAGCAGATGGGGTGTTTCGTCCTGCAGCGCGATCGCACCTTCCTGAAGGTAGCGCCCGACCAGGGCACCGAGGCTTTCCACAACCCCGGCGGCATAGACATCGTTGGGGCCCATGTCGAGGGCATAGCCATTGATGGAAGCATGGAAAAGCTCGTGCGCAATGGCGTTGCGTATGCTTCCCAGTGGGTCCCCGTCCACTGGGTTAAATCGATTCGTGTCCACCGAAAGTTGATTCCACAGGGTGCTGCGAGGCACGAAGTGGGACGCATCGGGGTAGGCGTCCACATGGACGTCAATATGTGCAGGGGAGGCCGGTACGACGCGTAGGCGCGCCGCTCGGAGACCGAGGCTTTCGCAAAGGAGCGCGGCGTCACGGGCATTGTTGGCCACCATCGTGCGAAGGGATTCGCGAACCGTATCCTCGGTCACTTCACTCAGCGGGACGGATTCGGCCAAGGCGAGAGCCTGCAGGAGGTCCGCGCTGTTGACGTCGTAGGTACACCGGAAACGGGTCGTCTGCCAGGGAGCATTCTGCGTGACTGCTTTTGATGCTGGCGCATCACTGAAAACCTCCCGCATTCCGGGATTGTAGACGAGTTGTACGGTGGCAGACTCGGGTAGCACGTCGAGTGGGAGCTCGAATCCGCCTTCAGTTAACGTTCCTGCGAGACGGAAGGACGCATCGGCGGTAGTAACGCGGAGGAAGAGGGTCAGATCGTTCAGGAGCTCTCCTTCCATTACCGGAAGCTGCTGTGCATCATAGGTGATACGGAATGTGAATGAGGCAGAGGCGCTCTCGAGCGCAGTCATCGAGTCCTGTTCTAGGCGATAGACCTGAGATACTTCGCGGTCATTGGAGCCGCGATCTACACGGTCACCGGGCATGTTCCGACTAAGCGTGATCGCAACGGGGTTCTCCACGGCCTCCGCAGGAATCGTCAGGGTAATATCGTCCAGACTGAGCTCGCTTCCGGTACGTTGGACCGTTTCATTCAGTTCGCTGGTTTCCGGCCCTTTCGAGAGGAGGATAGTGACGTTACTGCCACCGGGTGCCATGGTGTTTGCGAGCGGATTCTGGCTGATTACAAGACCCTGTGCGATCGTATCGCTGTAGGCTTCGGTGACCGTGCCCAGTGCAAAGCCTCCGTTCACAATTCGGGATTCTGCCGTTGCGCGTGACGTTCCGGCGACATCGGGAACCGTGAGTAACTGGATGCCCTTGGAAAGTACGACGGACACTTCACCACCTGGAAGTAGTGTTGCTCCTGCTTCGGGCTCCTGACGTATGACCCGGCCCTCCAGTACGGTGCTGCTGAACGCTTCTGTCACGGTCCCCAGCACAAGTCGTAGCTCGCTCAATTCGCTTTCCGCCTGGGATTGGGTCCGATTGGAGATATCTGGAACGGTGATCGGTTCGGGGCCCAAGGAAAGGACGATATGGACAGCGCTATTCGGAGGAAGCGCTTCGGCGCTGGCCGGGTCTTGGCTGACGACCCGTCCGACCGCGACGGTTTCGCTATAGATTTCACCCACGGTTCCGAGGCGTAGACCCACGGATACGAGGGCATTCTCGGCTGCCGCCTGGGTGAGGCCTGTGAGGGTGGGAGTCGGAACGGGCGCTGTTCCGCCTGACACCACCATAGCTACGGCCGCACCAGATGAGGCGCTCTGGCCGGCAGCGGGGTTTTGACTCATGACCTGCGCCACCGGGATGATGTCGCTGTAGGCGACGGTGACCGTGCCGGCCACGAGACCGGCGGATTCAAGTTGTTCCGTGGCATCGGAAAGTCCTGTGCCTACCAGATTAGGCACCGTAATGGCCGGGCCCTTGGACACAATGAGGACCACGGGCGTGTTCATCGGCAACGAGGTGCCGCCACGGGGTTCCTGACCGATTACATGTCCCGCCGGAACCGTCCGACTGAATTCCTCACGGATATTGCCGAGCGTCAGACCCGCTGAACGTATCTCTAATTCCGCGTCTGCCTGGGTGCTGCTCGCCACAAGGGGCACGACGGTCATCTCCGGGCCCGAAGATAGCACGAGCGATACGGAGGTATTGGGGGCAACCCGGACACCCCCTTCGGGTGTCTGACGAATGACCTGGTCCACGGGTACGGTGTCGCTCGTTTCGCGTGTGCGACCGCCAAGAATCAGGTCGGCTGCATCATTCGCGGATTCGGCCTGGGTCAGGCTTTGACCGACCAGAAACGGCACTTTTATTTCGCGATTGTCTGTAGGATCCGTGTCGCCCGCATCCGGCGTTTGCATTGGGGGACACCCCGCAAGAACGGTAACCAACAGAAGGGCCCCGATAAATCTGGCTAATGGAATATTCACAACACTGCCTCCCTTTGAAAAATTGAATATTGGGTTTGAATGACTTGAACTCAGTACCACAGCCCGAGCGATATTATTCACGCCGTCGTCACAAAGTGGGAGACGACACGCTGAAACGTGGAAAAACATCCCGTCCGGATGCTAAAAAGTAA
>JAUIMA010000667.1 GCA_030432675.1 Candidatus Hydrogenedentota bacterium
AATAGGGCCCGTAGCTACCTCGAAAGGGCTGAAAGCCCGTGACATATTATATCGAGAAGAACCTCGATGGTTTCGCTTTGCGAGATACTGCCAGCAGCGGTAACAGCAGAGCAGCACTTCCATAAATTGAACGAGGCGCGTCGCCCTCCTACCGAAGGACTCCCTTCGGTGTATCGCCCCTATGCGGCCACCCTGTTACCTTCCCGACGCCAGTAGTAGAGATGCAAGACCAATACGATGCCCTGCTCCAGAAACTTGAGGGAGACGAGGCCCCACAGGCCGGCGGCGTACCAGGCGGGTATAACGAGCGCAATCGACAGCAGGCGCGAACTCAAGGTCGGCACGAGAATGGCCCGACGATGGGCCGTGGCGCGGTAGTAATTATTAAACAGCAGGTTTATGGGCGTCACGACCAGCACCATGGAAAGCACCTGCGCCAGGGGGATGGCCTCCCGGTAGTCCACAAAGAGCACGTGCAGCAGCACGGTCATGAACAGCGCCGCTCCCAGGGCGAAGAGCACCCCGGCCCCCAGAAGATAGAGCAACTTCCGCCCCGTGACCGCCGTGCGCCCGGTGGCGAAGCGCGCGGAGAACACAGAAAAGAGGGGCACCACCACGGAGCGTAGTTTGCTGTAGGGCATGAGCGCGAGATAGAGCATCCCGATTTGCTCCGGGTTTCCGAGGGTTCCGACGAGTACCTTGTCGAAATTATTCTCCAGCATGACGATACCACTGACCACCGTGGCAAAGGCCCCGTATCCGATAAGCTCGGGGTCCGCCTTCCCCTCGCCCACGGTCTGCTGACAGCGGAAGTACATGACCCCTGCGAGGAGCAGGTGACTCCCCAGATAGGCCAGCATGACAGGCCATACCTGATTCGGAAAAAGAAGGGTAGCGCCTACGGCAGCGACGATGCGCCCTGCGAAGAGGGTGGAAAAAAAACGGGCCTCCCGGCCAAATTCCTGACGACCATTGAGAAAGGCGGAAAAATACTCCAAGGGGCGAAAGACCGGAAAAAAGATCGCGCAAACGACGAGACTGATGGCCCGGTCCGTGTTGCCCTGGCCGTAATAGTAGAACGCGATGGCCAACAGGATTCCGGTTCCCGAGAGGGCCACCAGACTGGAAAAACGGACGCCCCGCTTGAAGGACGTATCGAAACCCCGGGCCACCGAACGGGTCATGCTGTCGCTGATTCCCATGTACGCACAGATGCTGAGCATGCTCAAGAGGGATGTAAGATAAACGAACTCGTCGAAGACCTGGGCGCCCGCTACGTTGGCGAGGTACCAGGTAAAGGCAAAGCTGGCGGTGAGTTCTGTGCCCGATTTGAGGAGCTTGTAACGCCCGCCACCCACAAGGTGTTTCACATCGCCGTGGCCCCAGATTGCACGTAGCCGACCCATCATGAGCGCAACCTCGTGAGGCGCTGCTTGAGGCCCTTCAGAAAGCCGGGCAGCAATAGTTTGAGCAGGAGCGGCACGAGTACCCGATAGCAGGCGAGGGGCATGTGGCGTTCGCGTAGGTAGTACCAGCGAATGCGCAGGGTACACCGCACCTGATCTTTCCAACGGGTGTAGGAAATGGACCCTTCCCCGTGCGTGGGCCGGCACGCCAGGGGCTCGGGAAGATTGTACCCGTTGGTGAGTGCGAGCAGGCGAAAGTATAGATCGTAATCCTGAGAACAGGGATAGGCCGGGTCGTAACCGCCACACTGACGGACCAAATCCAGGCGCGCCACGATGGTGGGATGGATGAAGGGACAAGCGCGCCAGATGGTCTGCTCGATGGCTGCGGACGTTTCGGGCTTTCGTCGGATGGAGACCTGCCCCGTCTGCAGGTTGGTCTCTTCCGTGGCGCAACCCACGATACCCACCTCGGGATGGCCGTTAAGAAATTCCACCTGTCGAGCGAGCTTCTCCGGGTGCCAGGTGTCCCCGGCATCAATGCGGGCCAACCAGGTGCCCGATGCCGCCGTAACACCGGCCACCAGCGCACGGGTAAGCCCGTCCTGCTCGGGCTGAACCACAAGACGCAGGCGGGGCTCTTCGGCGAAGGCCTCATTGATTACCTGCACCGTGTCATCTGTGGAACCATCATCCACCACGACACATTCCAGGTCGCTCAGGGACTGGGCAAACACACTTTCAAGGGTCGCTACGATTTCGGAAGCCTCGTTGTGCACCCCCATCACCACAGAAACGATGGGCGTCTGTTGGGCCGCCCCATTCATGGTGCAATACCCCGTCGCGCGCCCGACCGCAGCCAGGCAGTGGCCCAACGACTCTCCGTGACTTTTCGGAGTTGCCGCATCAAGGCGGAGGGCGGATGGTGGGCATCCTGTAAAAAGCGCTTTGTGAGCCGTGCCTCTTCCCGGGCAATCCATTCGGTGGGCCAGGGCGGGCATGCCGTCGGCAACTCCGCGGCCTCGGGATGGGCCGCGCAGAAATTCCGTTGGGCCGTTTCGTAGAGGGGTCGCACGCCGGTTGCGGTGTGGGACCAATCGAAGTATTCGCGAATGCGTTGCGCTGCCGCCGCGCCCATGGCTTGCTGCCGTGTCGGATTTTCCTGCAATGCGGCTGTTTCCCGTGCGAACGCTTCGGCGTCGTTGAAGGGCAGCATGCGCCCCACGGCGTCCGAGTTCATCACATCGGGCACCATACCCACTTCGGTCGCCAAGACACACACACCACTCGCCATGGCCTCGAGCACGGGCACGGGGCCGCCCTCAATGGTGGAGGTGCACCAGTAGGCATCCATGAGTGCATAGGTGGCGGCAAATTCCCGCTCATCGGTCACGAAGGGTTTACGGGTGCAACCCACGCCCTGGTCCGCGAGTTCCCGGGCCACTGCCTCCCAGCCCGGACCAATCAATACCACATGGACCGGGAATTCTTGCTGTGCAATCCGTTCAATACCCCGCAGAAACACGTCCG
>JAUIMA010000078.1 GCA_030432675.1 Candidatus Hydrogenedentota bacterium
TATCGACGTAAAGGCGGGCGAATACATGGCCCGCTTTGGCGTGGATCGGGTCGCGGTCGAGCCCGGAACCCTGACCCTCGCGCAGAGTTTGCGACTGGAGAAGGCCCTCGGCGCGCCACTCTGCCCCATCGACGGGATCGGCGTCGACGCCCGTCAGGTGAAGTCGCCTGAGGAGCAGGAGAAGCTCCGGGCCTCCACGGCCCTCGCGGAAGCGGCCTTGGCCTCGTTGATTCCCACCTTACAACCCGGAATTACGGAAGCCGAGTTTGTGGCCCAGCTGGAGTTCGAATTCAAAAAACGGGGTGCCTTCGGGGCCTCTTTTGACCCCATCGCGCTTTTCGGTTCTCGAAGCTCTTTGCCCCACGGAATGCCCGGTAATAAGGGCCTGGAGCACGGTGATATCGTACTACTCGATCTCGGATGTATTCTCGAAAGTTATTGTTCTGACTTGACTCGAACATTTGTATTCGGTACCATCCCCGGAGCATGGTTTGACGAGATCTACCATGTCACCCTTACCGCCCAATTGGCCGCGCTTGACGCAATACGGCCCGGTGTCCCCTGTCGTGAGGTAGACGCCGTCGCACGGGACATCATTTCCGATGCGGGCTATGGCAAATACTTTGGTCATGGCCTTGGGCACGGCGTCGGTTTGGAAATCCACGAAGCGCCACGATTAAACCAGCATTCCGACACCATTCTGGAAGCCGGTATGGCCGTAACGGTCGAGCCGGGTATCTATCTACCAGGGAAGGGTGGGGTGCGTATTGAAGACTTGGTATTGGTCACAGCGTCGGGTTGTGAAATATTGACACAGCTTCCGAAGGAATTGAAGGTACTCGCTTAATGAGCATTTCAACATCCGATTTTCGTAATGGACTTGTCGTGGAGAGTGACAAGGGCTTGATGGAAATCGTCGAGTTTCAGCATGTGAAGCCAGGCAAAGGGCCTGCTTTCGTGCGCACCAAATTTAAATATCTCCTCACGGGGCGGGTCATTGAAAAGACCTTCCGCTCCGGCGAAAAATTTGAAGAGGCCCGCGTCGAATCTCAGACGTGGCAATATCTGTATAATGACGGCGACTTGTTCCATTTCATGCACAATGAGACCTTTGAACAGCTTGAGGTCGGTAAGGAACTGGTCGATGAGAATGCCCGTTGGATGAAAGAGAACTCCAACGTTACCATTCTGTTTCATAACGGCAACGCCATCGCGTTGAACGTGCCGCTCAGTGTAGAGTTAACTATTACCGAATCGGATCCTGGTGTGCAGGGCGACCGATCTTCCGGCGCGACGAAACCCGCCACGTTGGAAACCGGTGTCACCATTCAAGTTCCCCTCTTCCTGGAAGAAGGGGATGTGGTCAAAGTGGATACGCGCACAGGCGATTATCTGGAACGCATCAACAATTGAGTTGCTGCTAAGCCGGTGCAATGGGTTGGGTTGAGGGACTTTAACCACTTGCACCGTCCATGATGGAGGGTAAGTTTCGTGGACTTGACAGACGTCAAAGAATTAATCAGCTTGTTGGAATCATCCGAGCTGTCTGAATTGGAAATCGAAGAAGAAGGTCACCGTATTCGGCTGACCAAGCGGAATGAGACCTATGTGAGCGCCGCACCGGCACCCGCGCCCATTCCTGTGGCGGCTCCCGCCGCACCGGCCGCCGCCGCGCTGGCTGCTCCCGCCCCGGAAGCGCCCGCTGAGGCGTCGCTTGCGGATGAAGGGCTGGTTTCCGTGGATTCGCCCATGGTGGGTACGTTTTACGTGTGCCCCGCTCCGGGTGAGCCCCCCTACATACAGGTCGGAGACAGCATCGGTGCTGATCAGACGGTGTGTATTGTTGAAGCGATGAAAATCATGAATGAAGTGGCGGCTAAAGTAGCCGGTAAAGTGGAACGCGTGCTCGTAGAAAATGGGGAGCCGGTCGAATTCGGTCAGCCCCTGTTCGCCATCCGCCCCGCCTCCTGACGAAGACGAAAGAGCCACCACTATGTTGCGACGCGTACTCATTGCAAACCGGGGCGAGATTGCCGTCCGGGTAATTCGAGCGTGCCGCGAGATGGGCATTACGTCCATCGCGGTTTACTCGACGGCCGACGAAGATGCCCTTCATGCCGCCCTGGCCGATGAGAGTATCTGCATCGGCCCGCCGGAGCCCAATAAGAGCTATCTCCATATCCCGAGTATTATTTCGGCTGCTGAGATTACCGATGCCCAGGGAATCCATCCGGGCTACGGCTTCCTCTCGGAAAGCACCAAGTTCGCCAATATCTGTGCGGACTGCAATATTAAATTCATCGGGCCATCTCCCGAGGCTATCTCCCTGAGTGGCGATAAGGCGGCGTGTCGTGCGGCGGTGAAGGCCGCCGGTGTACCCGTGGTGCCCGGAAGTGAAGGTCTGATAACGGATCCCGACGAGGTGCTGGATCTGGCCAAAGAAATCGGCTACCCGCTGCTTGTGAAGGCAGCGGCTGGTGGCGGTGGTAAGGGCATGCGCATTGCCCACAACGACGCTACCCTGAAGCATTCCATAACGATGGCCTCCAATGAAGCCGAGGCTGCATTCGGTGATGGGGGCGTCTATCTTGAAAAGTTTGTGGACAACGCCCGCCACGTCGAGATTCAAATTCTCGCCGATGAGCATGGGAAGATTGTGACGCTCGGTGAGCGTGAATGCAGTATCCAGCGTCGGCACCAGAAACTCATTGAAGAATCACCCTCGGTGGCCCTCAGTAGCTCCCTGCGTTCCAAGATGTCCAAGGCCGCCCTTAAAGCCGCCAAGGCCATCAACTATACGAACGCAGGTACGGTAGAATTCTTGCTCGCCCCCAACGGCCAGTTTTATTTCATCGAGTTTAATGCCCGTATCCAGGTGGAGCATCCGGTGACCGAGCAGGTTACCGGCATAGACCTTGTGCGGGAGCAATTACGAATCGCTTCCGGCGAGCCCCTGGGCTACAGTTCCGTGAAGCCCGAAGGGGCCGCTATTGAAGCCCGCGTGTACGCCGAAGATCCGGAACGGAACTTTATGCCAAGCCCGGGTATAGTTAAGAGTTGTCACATGCCCGGGGGACCGGGAGTCCGTGTGGATACCCATCTCTTTGCCGGTTATGAAGTGCCTCGGTATTATGATTCGCTTCTGGCCAAGGTAATTGCAACAGGCAAGGACCGGGATCAAGCCATCGAGCGCTTGGGGGGCGCCTTAGACGAGTTTATCGTGGAAGGCGTCTGCACGACGGCTAAACTGTGTGCCCGCATTGTGCGGGGCGACCGTTTCCGTCGAGGGGACTTGGGTCCGGATCTGATCGATGAGTATGTGAATACGAACGGTTAGTATGGCGGGGTTCGCTGCTGGCAATGGGCGGCTTGGGACTGTGCACTATACGGAATGTCGACGGATCGATAATCGATTGGGGTGCGTGCGCTAGGGATGCGCGCGCGCCGAGGCGGATGCTGTATGGCCCCGATGGGGTGCCTCGCAAACGATTGCTTGAAAAGGAGCAAGTCCAATGAAACTGTTCATCCTGAAGCTGCTGAGCCTCGTGGTGCTCTGCCTAGGCGCACTATCGCTCGCCTTTTTTATGGGCTTCGCTCCGGTGACGGACTACGTCGCTAATCTTCCTCAACTACTGACCCAGTGGCAGCAGGATTTGCCCGAGAGCTTCGCGTGGGCTAAGGGACTCCTCGAAATCCGTATCCTCTGGTTGATTGGCTCCATCGTAGCCTTTGTCTTCGGTGGTTACGGGCTCTTTCCCCGGATTTCGAAGTGGAAGAAGTCCAAGAAAATATCCTATGACGGTCCCCACGGACTGGTCCAGATTGAGCTGGATACGGTCGAGCAGTCGCTGAACCGCGTGCTCGTTCGGATGCCGGAAGTTAAGAAAATAGACGTCCATGTCGAGCCCCGCGACGGGGGACGTAGCGCCCTTATCAAGGCCGACGCCGTATTGCAACATCAGCCCGGACAGAATGCGCGGGCCATCGCCGGATTGGTTAGTGACTATATTGCTGAGACGGCCACTAAAATGTTGGGGTTGGAGGAGTTGGCGACCATTGAGTTGAACGTCAAAGCCATCAACGTCAATACCCGGAAGTCGAGCAAGGAGATTCGCAAGGAGAGCCTGAGTCACTCGGGTAACGCGCCTGTTGAGCTGCTGGAAGCGGCCCCCAAACCCATGGCCCTTTCGGCCCCCGGCCAACCCCTTGGGAGTGGCCCCATCGAAGAAGAGATGGAGGAGGAAGAAGGGGGCGATAGCGCAATGGAGGCGAGCGCGGTAGATTCCGCCGAGGAAGATTCCCGTCAAGCCGCCGCCCGTTCCGAGCTTCTCGAGCCCTTGAGTCTGCATGGCGCGGGTGACGAAGAAGAGGAGGGGGATGAGCATCTGGCCTATTCCAGCGAAGAGTCCCCTGATTCCGAGGATGAAGTGCCCGACGTGGTAGAGAAAACGGTGGAGGGAAGTGCCGCGAATGCTTCCGTGGTGCCGGAGCCTTTGGGCGATCTGAGCGATGACGGTGATGAAGACGTGACCTTTGAAGAAGAGGGCGGCGTCGAAGTGCCCGATGAAGCCCAGGCCGCTGCGCTCTACCATGTGGAAGCGGGTGCTGAAGAAGTGCCGGGAGCCCTCCCAGAGGTGGAGGAAGCTTCCGAGGAGCCTTCCGTGGAAGCCGCCGATGCTACGGAAGACGAGGCTGAGGTGGCCGACGTAGCGGAGGAGGCGCCTGCCGTAGCGGAGGCCGAAGAGGTGCCCGCAGCGAATTCACCCTGGGCACCGCTGGAGTCGGAAAGCACACGCGAGGAAGATGTCCCCCTGGCGGAAGACGCTGATGCCCCGGTGAGCGACGAAACCGATTCCGAAATAGCGACCGACAATGGAGCGGATGGCAGCACCGATTCCGTCTTCGGCGAGATGGATGCAGAAGCGAACGGCGATGAAGCCACGAGCGGCCCGGATGATGAGGCGACGGCAGTCGGAGAAGAAGACAAAGAAGGCGAAAAAAAGAGCTGGGGCTGGTTTAACTAGGCCCGGGTTTACGCAAGTAAGTGTTGTAGTACCGTGCCCGGAGCGTGGGTTTCCACGCCCCGGGTATTTCATATGCAGCCCACCGGTTGCGGGAGTAGAATATGCTGACAAAACGTATCATTCCCTGTCTTGATGTGGCAGAAGGCCGTGTTGTGAAGGGGGTTCAGTTCTTGGGCCTGCGCGATGCCGGGGACCCGGTTGAAATCGCTCGCCGCTATGATGCGGAAGGTGCCGATGAGTTGGTGTTTCTGGATATTCAGGCCTCTACGGATAACCGGAATACCATGTTGGATGTGGTTTCCCGCACGGCGGAGCAGGTCTTCATGCCCCTGTGCGTGGGAGGCGGCATTCGGAAGCAGGACGACATTCGCCGGATGCTCAATGCGGGGGCGGACAAGGTTTCAATCAATACACCCGCGATTCAGGATCCTGATTTTGTCAATGAGGCCGCGTCGCGCTTTGGCTCCCAGTGTATTGTGGTGGCCATTGATGCCAAGAAACAGGAAGATGGCTCCTACATCGTAAAGAGCCATGGCGGTCGGGAAGGGGGACGCGCCACGGCCCTGGAGCCGATTGCCTGGGCCAAAGAGGTAGAGTCTCGGGGGGCCGGGGAGATCCTGTTGACCTGTATGGATGCCGACGGTACCAAAGATGGCTATGACATTACGTTGACCAGCGCCATCGCCGAAGCGGTCGGAATTCCGGTTATTGCCAGCGGTGGGGCCGGTAACCTGGAGCACCTCCGCGAAGCATTGGTCGAGGGAAAGGCCGATGCGGCTCTGGCCGCTTCCATCTTCCACTTTCAGGAGTATTCCATCCAGGAAGCCCGTGAATACCTTGCAAAGCACGGCGTGCCTGTGCGATCCTAGTGGGATTAAATGTGGGCAAGTCCTTGTGCGGTGGTGCTTTCGCACCGTTGCGGGGGCGCGGATACGGGGCGCCCGAGCCCCGATGCGCATAGGATTGCGAGAGTTCATAGGCATCTCGCCCCACTACTCAGTAAATGATTAAGGAGTGAAGCACATGCATCATCGATTTTCCAAGAGTCGTCGATGGCGCCTTCACGCTGTCTGCCGCTGAGTTTCACTTGCTGCCCACCCTTTCCGTTTTACCTGTTTTAGTACCTGAATATTCCCCAAAAGGGAATGCCTCGTGTAAAAGGAGCGTATACCATGACCCTCGATGACCTACTCAAGTATGATGCGGACGGCCTGATCTGCGCGGTGATTCAACACCACGAAACGGGCCAGGTGCTCATGGTGGGCTATATGAATCGCGAGTCCCTGGGTATAACGCTCAAAGAAAAAAAGGCTTGCTTCTGGTCACGTTCCCGCCAGACGCTATGGCTTAAGGGCGAAACGTCCGGTAATGTGTTGCACGTGAAGGACATGCGCATCGATTGTGATGGCGATGCCCTTGTGCTGCAATGCGACCCGGTCGGCCCCACCTGCCACACCAATGAGACCAGTTGTTTTTACCGGCGCGTCAACGACGACGAATCCCTCACCCTCGCCGGTGATGGGGTTGCTGCCGAATAAGAGTCGGCCTGCAGGCACGACGATAAGGGAACACATGATGCTTCATCCATCGCTGGAAGACTTCCGGAAGGTGGCCAAACCCGGTGCTGTGGTGCCGGTTTACCAGGAAATTCTCGCCGATCTCGAAACACCAGTTTCGGCGTACATGAAAATATCTCAGGGCCAATCCCACGCTTTTCTCCTTGAGAGCGTGGAGCAGGCCGGTTCGTTGGGTCAGTATTCCTTTATTGGGGCAAACCCATCGGTCATCTTTCGCGCCAAAGGTACGGAGGTGACGATTGAGCGTGGGGGAGAGGAGACGAACTACTCGGCAGAAAAGCCTCTCCATGAACTCCGTTCAATCATGGCCGACTACAAGCCCGTCGAAATGGCCGGGCTCCCCGAGTTTCACGGCGGGGCCGTAGGGTACCTCTCCTATGATCAGGTGCGATTCTTCGAGAGCCTCCCCGACGACAACCCGGATACCTTGAATCTGCCCGACCTGTATTTCGTCATTACCGACACGATGCTGCTCTTCGATCATGTGAACAATCGAATCAAGATTGTCTCCAATGTGCACGTGAACGGTGACGCAGACGCCGCCTATTCGGAAGGCATCGCAAAAATCGACGCCCTGGCAGCGCAACTCAAGCAGCCCCTCAGTGACGTGATGGTGGAACCCAGCGCCAGCGGGTTGCCCGATGATATCCAATCCAATTTTACGCGGGAAGCCTTTTGTGACGTGGTCAACCGGGCCAAAGAGTATATTTGTGCCGGCGACATCTTTCAGGTCGTGTTGTCCCAGCGCTTTCAGCGCCCCGTGACCGCCGCACCGATTACCCTCTACCGCTCCCTCCGCTCCATTAACCCTTCTCCCTACATGCTGCTCATGCAATATCCGGAGTTTGCGCTCGTGGGTTCCAGCCCCGAAGTGATGACCCGCGTGGACAAGGGGAAGGCCATGGTGCGTCCAATCGCAGGGACCCGGCCCCGCGGCAAGACCGCCGCCGAAGACCAGGCCTACGAAGTGGATCTGTTGGCGGACGAAAAAGAAATCGCCGAACATGTCATGCTCCTCGATTTGGGGCGAAACGACATTGGCCGTATCAGCAAGCCCGGCACCGTCGCTCCGGTTCCCGGAAAACGTATGGTCATCGAGCGCTACTCCCATGTGATGCACATCGTCAGCGAAGTGGAAGGGGACCTGCGCGATGACTGTGATGCCTACGACGCCCTGGAAGCCACCTTCCCCATGGGCACCGTAAGTGGTGCGCCCAAAATTCGGGCCATGGAAATCATCGATGAGTTAGAAACCGAGCGTCGGGGCCCCTATTCCGGCGGCTGTGGTTATATCAGCTATTCGGGTGATATGGACACGTGCATCCTCATTCGGACCATGGTCGTGAAGGACGGCACCGCTTATTGTCAGGCAGGCGCAGGTATCGTGTACGACAGCGATCCCGACCGAGAGTATGAAGAGACTCAGAACAAGGCGAAGGCCCTCTTTCGTGCCGTGGAGTTTGCGGAGAAAGGACTGGATTCATGATTGTACTGATTGATAATTACGACTCGTTTACCTACAATCTGGTCCAGTACTTCGGGGAAGTGGTCGACGATGTGCGGGTCTTTCGTAACGACGCCATCGATGTGGCCGGGGTGCAAGCATTAAAGCCCGATCACATTATTGTGTCGCCGGGACCGTGCACACCCAATGAAGCGGGCATCTCCGTTGATGTCATCCGTGAACTGGGCCGGGATTTTCCCATCCTGGGCGTCTGTCTGGGGCACCAGAGTATTGGTGCGGCCTATGGCGGAAACATTGTGCGTGCAGACCGCATCATGCACGGAAAAATCAGCGCCATGCATCACACGGGCCATCCGCTCTTCGCCGAGATTGAATCTCCCTTTGAGGCGACCCGATATCACTCGCTCATTATCGAGCGCGAAACGTGTCCGGAAACGTTGGAAATCATTGCGGAGACCGACGAAGGCGAGATCATGGCGGTGGCCCATCGGGAAGACCCGGTGTGGGGGCTTCAGTTTCACCCGGAGAGTATTTTGACGGGATGCGGTAAGCAATTGATTCGGAATTTTCTCGCCCTGGGCGAGCTTCGACACTAAAAGTTGTGTTTTTACGGTTTTGCAGCTATAATTGTTATGGAATCGAGACATCTGTAAGCGGTTACAATCTGCGGACTTAAATCAGATTGTGCCGGTTGACTTTGTCCTGCTCGTATGCTAGATTAGGCACTATTGAGTGGGGACACTACAACGCGGAGTGGTTACAAACAATGGCCCTTAGCAAGAAACAACAAAAGATCGTAGACCAGTTGTCGCGGCGCGTAGAATTGTGCCGTGAGTTCATGAACGACTGGATGCTTTTCAACCAGATTCTTACGCGGTACCCCGAGCCCGGCATCAATAAGGCCGAGCTGGAGACCCAGTTTCTGAAAATCAAGAGTAAGTTGGCGCGCACCCACAAAGTGCTCAAAGAGACCCTCGCCAACGATTATGAGCTCGACAATAACACGATGAACATTGTTTCCGGCGCCACCAGCCTGGAAGCCATCTACTCCCAGTCGGAAGTGGCTGTGAAGAAACTTCAGACGGAGTGGCACCGGGCCTTCATCGCGATCAATGAAACCCTGGGTGCCGTGGACGACAAGCGTGCGCGGGCCGAAGCGGGTGAGAAGATCTTTATCGCGCCCACGGGTGGTGATGTGGCGGCTGCAGGCGGTGGTGAAGGAATGAGCAAGAATACCAAGACGATCCTGATTCTTTTCGGTATCCTCTTGCTCATTGTAGGCTTCATTCTCATCAATCCAGGTGGCCTGGCAAACGCCTGGCGGGCACCGCTCGGACTCTAACGGGCTGTGGGCTGCGTAAGTAGCCCGCGCAATCGGACGAAAGGGACGGCGGTGACCAAGCGTGAATTGGTGATCAGCGTAGCGGAGCAGTTAGGCTTCACCCAGAATGAAGTGTCCGATGTGGTGCAGACGACCCTCGATACGATTACCGAGGCTTTGTCCCATGGGGATCGCTTGGAAATTCGCAATTTCGGTGTCTTCGAAGTGAAGATTCGGGATGCCCGGCTGGGACGCAATCCCCGTACGGGGGACTCGGTGCCTATTTCTGAGAAGCGTATTCCCATTTTCAAGCCGGGAAAAGCGCTGAAGGAGTGGGTGGAGAAGGCGGATCCGACGGGCACGCCACCCAGCGTTGGTGGTCACCACGAAGACGAAGAGGAGTCGACCGGGGGAGGCGCATTTTGATGCGTTGAACGCGTCGCGATCGTGCGCTGGATACTTCATAAATGTTACTATTCGGGTGTCTGAAAAGACACCCTTTTTTTATGGTGACTGAGTAGCGATAGCGAAGACGAAAAAGGAATTGGCAGTGTCGGATGAAGAGTCGCGAATGAGTTTTACCGAGCACCTGGGCGAGTTGCGGGTTCGTTTGATTCGCTCGGGTATCGCTGTGATGGTGGGCGTGCTGATTTGCTACATCCTGTCGGATTTTATCTTCGCGGCCCTCGCCCGCCCCTTGCAAATCCTGGATGCTTCCCTGCCCGATGTGATTGTGAGTAGTGGCGAGCCGACCGTTGATGGTGGCCCGGTGCCGTCTGATGATCTTGGGGTGGAGAACGAGGAGGGGCCACTGAAGTCAGCCAATTGGACCGTTCTCAATCCCTTGGAGCCCGTTTTCGTAAAATTGAAAATTGCGGGCTACGGTGGTTTGCTCTTCGCGATTCCGGTGATACTCTTCCAGCTATGTGCCTTTATCTTTCCAGGGCTCCACGATCGAGAGCGACGCGCAGCCCAATTCCTGCTCGTAGGCTGCAGTGTGCTGGCCTTTGCAGGAGTGGCGGTGGCCTATTTTGGCGTGTTGCCCTTTGTGCTGCCCTATCTGGCCAATTTCGTGCCCGAGGGGGTCGAAGTTCAACTGCGGATGAACGAGACGGTCTCGATGATTTTCAAGGCCCTGCTGGCCTTTGGTATCGCCTTCCAGTTTCCCATGGTAGTCTTGATTCTGGTCTACCTCGGCATATTGACACCGGAGACCCTGAAGCAATACCGTAAGATAACCATCGTCGGGCTGGCTGTGTGTTCGGCTATGCTCACCCCGCCGGACCCCATCACCATGTCGTTCATGCTCGTGCCCCTTTACGGGCTCTACGAGGGGAGCATTTGGTTGTCCTATCTCGTCGTTCGACGTCGCCGGGCAGAAGAAGAAGCCCAGGGCGAATAAGGAGTACATATCCCATGCTTGGAATAGGTTTTAGTGAGATGGTCTTGATCGCCGGCATCGCCCTCGTGGTCATTGGTCCTGAGAAGTTTCCCGATTTTGCCAAACTCGTCATTCGGACGGTGCGTGATTTGCGGGGCTACGTGGATGATGTTAAGACGGAAGTGACCAAAGAGTTTACGCCCATCAAAAAGGAAATGGATCAGCTCTCCAAGATTGACCCGGAGAAGTATATCGATTCTCTCACCCACGGTGACGACGATGAAGATGGGCCGGATCCGGTGAATCCTTCGGTCAACGAGGAAGATCGGAAGGTGATGGCGGACGACTACAGCGAAGATCCCTATGGGTGGGAGTCGGGTGCCGACAATCAATATGGCGCCGATAAGGGGGCTTATCCGGAAGAAACGGTTGGCTACGGCTCGGACTCCGGCGACGACGACAAGGACGATGCCCCGCATGAGGAGATTGAGAATCCCGATGAGGCCGACGAGGCTGAAGCCGCGGCCCGCGTGGGGGAGACGTCTCCCGAGGCGGTGGAGCCTGCCGCCGGTGAGTCCGGGGTGGATACGCCGGAATTGCTGCTGCCGGAAGATGATCGTATCGAATTGAGTGAGCCAAACGAACCGGACGTCTGGACAGGGCGATAGGCGCCAGGCCTGTGCAGTGACAAAGGGGCCGCAAGGTTCCCACCTAAAACGCCAATATCAAAAAGACCGCTGTAGAATCGAATGGATTCCGCAGCGGTCTTTTTTTGTAAGACTGGGAGATTCAGATTAAGGGGCTACCCACCGGAAATTACCCGGTTTCTTGGGGGCAGATGCCAGGGGCAGTTGGTCTTTCGACTGACGCCGCTTGCGCTCCTTGAGGGCATTGGCCTTATAAAAAAGGGCCGGCTCAATGATGGGTTCATGCAAACCTTCCGTCTCCAGATCGCCATAGCTGACCCGACCACGATAGGTCCGGTTGGAGAGGATGATTGCAATCGCCTGGCGGGACCACTTGTTGCCTTTACGGGTGAAAATATTCTTGCTGTGAAGATAATTCACCACTTTTCCGGTGCTCCGTGTAACCAGATACTCCCGGAAGATGAGGCGCACGACTTCGGCTTCCCGATCATCGACGACCAGCGGCTTTTCGCCTTCCAGACCACGGCGATAGCCATAGGGGGCCGGGCCGGTTCCGTAGCGTCCTTGCTGCACCGAGGTGAGCTGGCCACGCTTTACTTTGGCCCCATGGGTCAGGCGACCCGGGCCATCATTCACTTCTACTTCTGATCCAAGTTGTGTTTCCGTACTCATATGTTTCGCACCTCCACATGAGTTTAACTTGCGCTCGTCAGGTCTTCGAACGTCTACATGACTTCAAAGACGAAATAAGAACGTATGATATTCGATTGTTACGTCCGAAAGACGAAACGATTCGCAAGGTGCCGGGGAATCCGGCAAGTCCGCAGTTTATACTTTCCCAAGAATTACACCCTCAGTGTACATGAATAAAACGGGGATGTCAAGAGTTATGTGTTAAATTTCTGTCGATGTGGCGAGGGATTAGCGGGGAACCACTTGGGATATATGGGGTTAAGGGGACTGTCAGTTTGTTGTTCATTTTCGTCAGTGCCCGGTAACACGCCCAAAAAAACAGGGCGTTTCGACTATGCGTTCGCGCTGCACCGATTCAGCTACGATGGCGAAAAGCTCATTGTGTTGCCATCTACCGATATAACGATGCGGGGTAGGTCTAAAGTTGACAGCAAGAAAAAAGCCGTCGCTACGCAGGCAGCAACGGCTCGGATGGATGTCGGTGGAAGGAGCTTACTTTTTGGCGGCCTTACGGGCCATCTTGAGCAGCGATGCGGGTGGGGGGGCATACGGACTGGCTCCGTTGGCCAGGCACTTGGCTACGATCTCATTCACTACTTTGGGATTCATCCCCGCGACGCGGGCCTCTACCATGACTTCATGGATTCGCGCCACAATCCGATCCATGCAATCTTCCCGGCACTTGCGTTCGATGCCCTCTTTTACAAACACACCCTTGCCGCGCCGCGTATAGAGGAGCCCCATGACCTCGAGATCGCGGTATGCCTTTGCCACCGTGTTGGGATTTACATCGAGGCGCTCGGACAATTCCCGCACGGACGGTAATTGCTCCCCCGCTGTAAGTCGCCCCGCCGTGATGGCGAATTGCACATGGTTTTCAATCTGCAAATAGACGGCAACATTGCTGTGGATGTCGATGCTGGAGAGCATCTGGAGCATTTCTTCGCTGGATTGGTGTTTTTGGCGTGGCATCGTACCTGCTTTCTACACCGGTATAAATTCGGTGCATTTCGTTTGTTCCGTTTCCTGGATTCGCATCGCGTGCAAACCGTCGGAAACGAATTCTGAACTATCGACAACGCCCCGAACTGTAGTATTACAAGATATACCAGCTCCCCATGTATTCTAAACCGCACAAGGAGTTTATGGCAAGTTCAATTCTTCTGGCCTTCGGAGGTGTCCAAATCAGTCGGGTGCGAGGGCCTGTTCCAGCATTGTTGTTTGAAACCACACAGGGTATAATCGCCACCGGAGACTATCGGTATAGCGGTATTCTCCGTGACACCGGGAAGATAGGGGCGTCAACCCTTTGTCTCGGCATGCCGTTGCCTTGGGAAGGGTGGTGTGGCCCTCGGGGCCGCTTCGGCAATCGGAATCGGAAAAGCAAAATCAGGCGTGCCTACCAAGCAATGGATTCACGACCTATGAGATCCTCAGGATAGGAGCAGGGAATGCGACTCGGACTGTGCAGCGTATTAATACTTCTGATAGCGGGGTGTGCCTCCACGCCCACGACGCCGTCTACGAATCAGGGCGAGACGACATCCCCATCCGCCGCAGAAACTACCTCGATTCCGGAAGCAAAGCGGAGCACGCCATCGGCACCTACGACTACGGGCACGGTAGAGATTGATGTGTCTGATGTGAACGGTCGCAGCCTGCCTTCCCGCCTCGAATTACAGAGCCCCATCGATTTCCGCAAGACGGCCTTCGAAATCGAGCCGGGACTTCAGGCGATTCAGCCGGGGGTGGGCGATTATTATGCGTACGTCTATGTGTATGACGAGGGTGTGCCGGTTATGGTGCACGCCCAGGAGTTGACGGTAAAAGAGGGAGACACCTCCTATGTCCTCGTGAATCTGCTGGAGGGTGCCAGTGGCAAGCTGACGGTCCACGACTATGATTTGGATAACGACCTGGCGATTGATAAGGTCGAATTGATCGTGGGAACGGACCCCGAAGATCCGCGCAGTATTCCCGGTCATCGGCCCATTATTTTCGACCAGCGGGTCTTTTCGAACGAAGACAAGTGGTATAAGGGAGAGCTCCATGCGGTGAGCACCTATGGCGGCGGTGAAGAGACGGTGGCGGAGTTGGTGGCCCGGGCGGAGAAGGCGGGCCTCGATTTCCTTGCGATAACCGACCTGAATACCATGGAGGCCTATTATGATCCGGGATTCAAGTCGGACAGCGTGGTCCTGATTCCCGCGTTGGCCTGGGGGACAAAAGAGCAGGGGATAGGACTCATTTACGGGCCGGCCACGGAGCCCAGCATGCCGACCACCCGGGAAGCGGCCCAGGCCGAGTGTATTCGAATTCAGAGCCAGGGCGGCGTTTTCGCCATTGGGCACCCCTGCTTTTCGGCGGCACCGTGGCGTTGGGGACTCGGCTATGTCAATGCGGTGCAGGTGTGGAATGGTCCCTGGCGGGCAGCGCCCCCCCTTCACCTGTCGGACCTTTCCGAAGCGGAGAAAGTGCGTGAAGGCGGAAAACTGAAACGTTCTATCGCGGCGGCCGCGGCGGTATCCGATAAGACCCAGGCGGCGGCGGCAGCGGCAAAGCGGAAGAACGTGAGTGTTTCGGCCAATGACCAGGCGGCCCTCTTTTGGGACTATGAGCTCGGACGGGGTTCCGTGAGTAGCCCTATAGCCGGCGGGATGATCGATAAGCGCAGCAAGCCTATGGGAGCGCCGGTTACCTGGGTGAAGGCACCGAATAAATCGCTGGAAGGTATTCTTCACGGGCTGCGAACGGGACGTACCTTTGTCAGTAGCGAAATCGGTGGAGTGGAAATCGACTTTCGCGCGGATGCGCTCGTGGACAATAAGATGGACGTGGGCGTGGGGGGGGCCGTACCGCTCCGCATTGAGGTGGCCTTTCACGTAACGGTCTTCAACGCCCAGGGTGCCAAAGTGCAGCTATTGCGCGACGGCTACCCCGTGTTAACCCAGGTGGTCGATAGCAACCGCTTTTCCTTCGCGTCTCCCCAGCAGACCGAATACCAGAGTTCTTATCGTGTACGGGTCATTCGGCAGCCCGACAACCCCAATAAGGGATACGGTCCGGTGGAAGTGCTGGCATTGAGTGCGCCTATCTACTCCGACGATATTGCCAGCGAACTGCTGTTGACGGGCCCGGTTGATATTGATAAGACCTGGATTCGGCTGGACTCCGAGTTCACGAAAGAAGACCCTCGCGTATCGGGGAATTAACCTGTCGGATTCATCGTGAGGTCAGCCCGATTTGCGACGTTGTTCTTCAATGACCGAGTTGAGGATGGAGGCTAAGTCTGCCGTGGGCGCATAGCCAATGGCCTTGCTGATCTTTTCCAGGCAGGGCGCGCGGTGCTGCATATCTTCATACCCGGGGCCGTAGGCCTCATCGTAGGGGATATACTTAATCGCCGAGTCACTACCACTTTGCGCGATGATTTGCTGGGCCAGATCGGTAATGGAGACCCGGTGGTCGCTGCCAATATTGAAGACCTCGCCGTTGAGGTCATTGCGGTCCATCAGGGTCACCAGTGCGGGCACGACATCGCCCACATAGGTAAAGCACCGGGACTGGGTGCCATCGCCAAAGACCGTCAGGGGGCGGCCTTCCAGCGCCTGAGACACGAGGTTGGGGATGACCATGCCGTAGCGCCCCGTCTGACGGGGGCCCACCGTGTTAAACAAGCGTACGACCACGACAGGGTGTCGTTTCTCGTGCCAATAGGCGAGGGCAAGGAATTCGTCGATGGCCTTGGAGGCGGCGTAGCACCAGCGATGCTTGTGGG
>JAUIMA010000079.1 GCA_030432675.1 Candidatus Hydrogenedentota bacterium
GCCCACACGCTCGTGGGTAGCAAAAAACGAGTCCATACCCAAATGTACTTTGGCCCTGCGAGGCGAGCGAGGACGGGCGTGGCTGTCCTGATCCGAGGCCCAACGCGCGACTACGGACGAGAGAAGTAGACTCGCGGTGCCACCCTACCCGGGGGCGGAACGTGCGCCGTGGCGCAAGCGCAGCGGAGGAGCTTACGGGTGCGGGACGGGGGCGCCAATTAAGGCGGCAACGGCCTTATTCAGGGACGTATTGCCGCTAAGCGACTACTCAATTCGAGGGCGTCGTGTGGCCGAATGAAATCCTGGACTCATCTTGTGTGCCCTGATGCGGCAACATGTCCCGGTGGGGCAGTGGGGCGTCGGGGTGGAAACAAGGAATGCCTGGACCGAGTGTCTGCGGCGTGAACTTTCCTTTCCCCGGCACAAAAAAACGCCCGCAGCACCATCAGATACTGCGGGCGATGACGTAGTGCGCTCGCGGCCTTAGTCTTCGAGAATGTAGGCCTTCTTGATGTAGTCGAGCATGGGGAATTCTTTCTCCAGGTAGGCATTGCCTTCATGCTGGACCATGCCCTGATCGGGGGCTTCGCCATACTCATCACAGATGGCTTCCACCGTGTCCATGTTTTCCACGACTTCGCCGATGGGGGAGAAGCCCTGGCCGTCGAGGAAGCTGTTGTCCGCGTAGTTGATGAACAACTGGGTAGTCCGGGTATTGGGTCCTGCCGTCGCGAAAGTCAACGTGCCTTTGCGATTGCTTTCCTTAACCGGGTCATCCGGGAAGCGCTCGTCCCGCCATTTGGCTGAAACGTCCGGGTCGCCGTGGATGCCGAACTGAACGATGAAGGGGCGGGGCTTGGTAACCACGCGGAAGAAGCGGATGTCGGTGAAAAATCCCTCTTCCACGAGGCCAAGAAAGCGGGCCGCACCCTTGGGGGCCCAGTCTTCGTTAATCTCTACGACGAAATCGCCGCAGGTGCATTCCATTTTGACTTTGACGGACATGTTGAACTCCTGTGTATCGTTTTCTTGATGGGCGCGCGGTGGCTTATTTAACCAGCGTCACTTTGTTGATGTAATCGAGATTGGGGAAGTCTTTGTTGAGATAGGCGTTACCTTTGGCGGTAATTACGCCCTGGCTCGGCCGCTCGCCATATTGGTCGGTGATTTTGTCGACATTTTCCATGCCCGAGATAACTTCGCCAAAGGGGGCAAATCCCATACCATCCAGGCGGCTGTTGTCGCCATAGTTGATGAAGACCTGGGTCGTCCGGGAATTGGGCGCGTTCGATTTGGCGAAGGTGATCTTGCCGCGCTGATTACTCTTACGCACCGGCTCGTCCTGGAGGTTCTTGGATTTGAACTGGGCCGTCAGTTTGGGGTCGGCCGCGAGACCGAACTGAACCATGAATCCATGGATGACGCGGAAATAGCGTGCGTCATTGAAATA
Organism: Candidatus Hydrogenedentota bacterium; assembly: GCA_030432675.1. GTDB lineage: Bacteria > Hydrogenedentota > Hydrogenedentia > Hydrogenedentales > JAEUWI01 > JAEUWI01. The sequence continues at coordinate 1,451 of JAUIMA010000079.1, forward strand.
GCCTACCTTGCACATTTCATAGAAGCGTTCCGCACCAATGGGGGCCCAGGACTTGGTCACTTCGATGACGTAGGGGCCGGTGGACGTGTCGAACTTCACGCGGAATACGTCCGGGCACTCGGCAGGCCATTCGGTGAGTTCTTCAAAGGAATCGGCGCTGGCCGCGGCTGCCGGGGTTGTTTCTGTTTCCGTACCCTCGGCCTGTGCGACGACCATGTTCTCACCGTCGTTACCGTGGCCATGTCCGTCGCCTTCGCTGTGGGCATGCTCATCCACATCGGGCTCTGCTTCGGCTTCTGCCTCATCGGTGATGGCGGCGGCCTCTTCCAACTGGGTCTTGGCCTCTTCCGCCTCCTGAACCTCTGCTTCGGTCTTAGGGCTTTGCTCAAAGGCGGAGCGCACAAAAACGATACCGGCGACAATGATGACCACACCCAACAAGGTGATGAAATTACGTTTCACAACGGGAACTCCTCTGTTTACAACCCCGACACGGGGAAACCAGTTCACTGCCAGATGAAAAAGTGCATGGGAACAAGCGGGTATCATACCCCGTGACGGGCGGGGCCTGCAAAGTCTGGGCTGTACTCACCGGCAAGGCATTCAGTATACTCAGCGGCGATAAACCGAGTAGGGAGAGAATGCATGTTTCAAGATTTTCGCGTCGCCTATCTGCGTAAACACGTCAAGGTAAAGGAAGCGCAGCGTTTTTCGTTCCTGCGCCAGATGGTGGCCTATTTCCTGGCCGAGGCCGCACGAAAAACGCCCCACGCCGCCATGGTGGCCCAGTATGATGTGACTCCCCTTGTCGAGTACGGACAGGCCAAAGAAGGCGAAATCGCTGAAAAAGCCTCCGGCATGACCGAGAAAGACCTCTTTCGCCGGGCAATCCATAAAAATTTCTCTGCCTTTTTCCTCAAGGCCATCGCCCACAGTCTTCACCATACGCCCTGTATGAATGGATTTATCGATTATGCGCCCATCCTCAACGGGGGCACCCTCTACCGCGCCGAAGACATCAACCTGAGCTTTACGGCCCACACCAAATATGGCGTCGTACGCCCGGTGCTGCGGAATCCCCATCTCAAGTCGCTGGAGCAGGTCGCTTCGGAAATGCGCGACCTCGTGCGGCGCGCCCGTCGAACCGATCCCGAGCAACTCTATTTTGAAGCGGCCCGTATTTACGCCTGGGAAGGAATCCGGCAATTGGATCTGAAGGCCTTCGGGGCCCTCTGGATTACCCTGCGCGGCATGCTGTGGCAGCGTCCGAAACCGGAGCCCGGCTATGACAAGATCCCCGAGGAGCAGAAGCTCAAGGTCGATGATATCCTCGGTTCCACCTGCACGGTGGCCAATATCGGCATGATGATTTCCGGCAATCAGACCGTTACCGTGATTATTCCACCGGAAGTCATGATGTTTGGTATCGGTGACCTCAAGCTGGCTCCCTGGGTCGTGGGTGGCGAGGTGGTGCCCCGCTACACCATCACCGTCACCGGCTCCATGGACCACCGCGCCTTTGATGCCGGGGAGGCCTTCCCCTTCGGTAAGCACATCAAACGCTATTTTGACAATCCGGAACTGATTTTCGAGTGGAAAGAAAACGACCCGATCTAAGGGTTTCCACCCCGTACGTGTATAAAAAAGGCCCTGGAACTACAGTTCCAGGGCCTTTTTAATGACGTTAAGACGATACTCAGTCTTTTTCTACGATAACCAGAAAGTCATTGTAGCTCTTGCCGTGGTTGGCGGTGATCGATACGACCTTCCAGCCTTCCTTCAGCATCTGGTCCAGCTTTTCTTTGTTGGAACCATTGGATTCGATAATCAGCGACGACTGCATGACGCCTCCTCCTTAGATAGGTATTCACCCGTACAATCCACCAGCCGCAGGGTGGTGAAACGATTACTCAAACGGAGCGATGGTAGCATGTTCCCCACGGAGAATAAAAGCTACGCCCGGGATTGCTTCAACGTTACTGGAGCGACAGGACGCCCAAATCCACGGTACCTCGGGGGGGGAGCGCCGTTTCTGCGTGCTCAAGTCGTGCGCCCGACTCCACTTTCATCCGCAAGACAAACTCTCCTGCTGGAAGATGGGGGAAGGTCACAAAGCCGTCGGCATTGCTTTGCGCTTCGGCAGGCCACCAGGGGCCGCGAGTCGGGTGAAAGAGCATGAGCCCCACGGCCATGTCGGCGGCGGGTTGGTTGTCCGGTAGAATCAGCTGCACCGAAAGGGAGGCGGCCGGCACCATCTGAATCACCAGCTCACCCTCCAGCTTACCGCCCCCCGGTAAGACTTCATAGAAATTATTGGGGAAGTAGTTTAAGGTGGGGTCAAAGGCACGCAGGTACAAGTGTTCCGTGGTAGGTACCCGAATAGTCCCCCGGCCCTCCTGATCGGTCGCGCTACCCGTGGCTACCGGGGCGTCAAAGGCGTTGGGTTCTTTCGTGGCGATGGGTGCCATGTGGGGCAAGGGGGTGCCGTCGAGATCGACGACTTGCACCGACGCGAATAAGGAGGTGGAGGCCGAGGGCCTTTCCTCCGCTGCGGGCGCCGGTGCCGGTACTTCCGGGGACTCGGCGGGCACGGGCACCGCTTTTTCGGTCGTCTGGTCGGGGGGCGTGTCCGATCCGCCACAGGCAGAGAGCATCAGGACCAGTGCGGTTGCCAGATAAGCGCGCATGACTATGACTCCTCTTTGCCGCCGAATTGGGTCATGTAGAGGCGGTAGTAAACCCCTTTTCGGGCCATCAAGGCCTCATGGTTGCCCTGCTCGGCAATCGTGCCTTCTTGAATCACAAGAATCCGGTCTGCCCGCTGAATGGTAGAGAGTCGGTGGGCAATTACAAAGGCCGTACGCCCCTCCAGGAAATGGTCCAGCGCATCCTGAATCAGGCGTTCGCTTTCCGTATCCAGGCTTGACGTGGCTTCGTCAAGGATGAGGATACTCGGATCCTTGATGAAGGCCCGGGCAATGGCCAGCCGCTGACGTTGACCACCCGAAAGGGTGCTGCCCGCTTCATCCAGACGGGTGTCATAGCCCTTGGGAAGCTTTTCGATGAACTCTGCCGCATTTGCCGCCTTCGCAGCCTGTACGATCTGTTCGTGGCTGTAGTCGGTGTGACCCGCCGCGATATTCTCCCGCACCGTCTCCGCAAAGAGGATGGTGTCCTGGGTGACCAGACTGATTTGTGCGCGCAGGCTTCGGGCTGAGACCGTGCGGATGTCGGTGCCGTCGATAGATATGCTGCCTGATTGGACATCATAGAAGCGGGGCAACAATTTGATGAGGGTGCTCTTACCCGAGCCGCTCAGGCCCACCAGGGCCACCGTTTCGCCACGGGGCACATCCAGGCATAAGTCCTTCAAGACCGGCTCTTCGGGATCGTACCCGAAGTTCACGTGGTCAAAGCGGATACCTTGCTCCATCGGTGCGAGCGTGCCGGTGTCCAGCCCTTCATCCACGTGGGGCGTCATGTCAATGAACTCAAAGACCCGTTCTGCACTGGCGATACTGGTTTGCACCATGTTATTTACCGCAGAAAGTTTCCGGACCGGGTCCAGCAACATGGCCAGGGCCAGCAACAAGGTCAGCATCTCGCCCCGGTCGAGCTGACCGCTGTCCATCCGTTGCCCGGCCACCAGGAGGAAGAGGGCCACGCCGATGACGAGGATGAACTCGGTCACGGGGCCGGTGGTGGCATGGAGGCGTACCATCTGGTAGAGAAACTTGCGGAGACGGGCGATTTCCGCCCGGACCCGGCCGATTTCGTAGTCTTCCATGGTGAAGACCTTGACGATGGCAATGCCGTTGACGGTTTCGTGCACGACGGAGGCCATGCTGGAGATCTTTTCCAGGGAGCGGCGGACGCTTTTCCGCATCTTCATCCCGATCTTGGTCAGGATAAGGACCACCGGGGGCAGACCACAGACGCCAATGAGGGTGAGCACGGGGTCCGTGTAAAGGGCGAATCCGAGGAAGCAGACGGCCTTCACGGGCTCGCGCATGACCTTGACGAGTACCCCTTCGAGGCCCCGGTTGACCATAAAAATGTCATTGGTAAAGCGCGCGAGTACATCGCCCGTGGTGCTGGTTTCAAAGAACCCCACCGATTGGGCCATGAGATTGTCGTACATATTGCGCGCCATCTCGGTGGAGACATTGGCGCTGATGGTCCCGGCAAAGAACTCCTGCAGGAATCGCGCAATACCGACCGCCAACGAGAAGATGATCAGCAGGATGCAGGTGACCTTCATGACCGTGAAACGTTTTTCCCGCATGGAGGCCACCATGGCGCGGAATCCGGGCTCAATATCGGGCACCGTCAAGAAGGACTCCCAGAAATCGCCGGGAAGCCAGATAATGGCATCACGTAGGGACTGCTGGGTCGCCTGAATGGCGGCCACATGGCTGATTTGGGGGTCTTCGTGGAGCAACTCGCCGGTGTCTTTGTCGAATTCCTCGACGTAGTAGGTAAGGTTGACCACTTCCCGCACGGCAATCAGCATGGTGGTAAAGGAAACCGCGATGAAGACTGCAAACAGCAGGGAGACAATGAGCCGCATCTTGTACTGCCAGGTGTAGGCCAGTAGACGGCGGTACACGGTCCAGGCAGAGCCTTTCGGCGTGTCAGGACGGGGGGCGGCGCTTTCGCCGTTGGTGCCAGCATTCAGCATAAAAAGGGTACTTTCGGAGGGGGTTTACAGCGCCGTATGCTAGCACAGTGCCCGATAAGCGATCAAAGCATCGGACAAGGCGTTACGGAGAATACCGGGACGTTACGGCGTGATTTTCGTTTTGATCGGGCCCGCACCAAGGGGAACGTTCTGGCGCCCACAGCCACCGTGCAGGAGTAGGGTGGGGGTGTGGAGGAAGGAGCGTGCGCCTCCCATTACGGGCACAGGCGATGTCAAATGGGGTACAATCAGCCAATGAAACTGCGACGTGTTATAGGATTTGTCCTGATTGCCGTGGGGGGTGTTTTAACGGCCCCGGCGGAAATTCTGGCACAAGGCCCCTTTATTATCGATTACGATGTGGACGATCAGACGATCGCCGAGGATACCCTGTCCTATCTGCAAGCCGCAGAAGCGGAATTTGCGCCCCACTTGCCCTTTGGCGAGGAACCGGTGAAAATTCGTATCGCCTCCAGTTTGAACGAGTTTCTCGGACTGAGCGGAACCTATGCCCACGTGGGCGTGAATGGCGTGACCCGGGCTTCCCAGAATCTTATCGCCCTCAAGTCGCCCCGGCTCCGCACACTGGGCGATGATTACCGGGGCACGGTGCGCCATGAATTGGTGCACGTGTTGCTCCACCGAAACACGAATACGACCCAATTACCCCGCTGGCTCAACGAAGGGGTCTGTATGTTGCTGGCCAACGAGTTGCGGTGGGGGAGCACCCTGCAGGTGGCCCAGATGCACCTTTCGGGCCAGATGATTCCCCTGCGGGACCTGGACCGGGCTTTTGCTATGCCGGGCTCCGATCATCAATTCGGAAACGCCTACGCGCAGGCCCTCTCCATGACCCGGGAATTACGGGATCAGGTCGGAGACGAAGCCTTTTGGGCCGTGGTGTTGGGGACGAAAGACACTTCTTTCGCGGCGGCGTTGCAGGCCCACGGGGACATGTCGCCAGAGGAATTCTGGAAACGTTACTCCGCCAGTCTTTGGCTGCTAACGGTTATCTCCGTACTCCGGACGGGGTCCTTCTGGGGTGCGATCAGCTTTTTATGTATTATCGCTTTTCTGGTGCGACACTGGCGCAATCGCGCTATCGTACGGCGTTGGGAGGCCGAAGAGCAGGAAGAAGAATTAGAAGATGCACCCTTTGATTGGGACTCTATTCTGCCGGATGCGGACGAGTGGAAAGGGTAATGCTTAGATACGCAATGAGGGTGTGGTTGGGATCGCTCCTCCAAACAAAGTCAGCCCAACTGGGATAGAGAATTACCATGTCACAGAATACAACGACCGACTACCGTCCATTTGCCCTGAATGATACCGTGCTTTCCCGTTTGGTTATCACACCGGGCCGACCCTATCCCCATGGGCCCTTTGTTACGGCCGATGGGGTACGTTTCAGTGTGGTCAGCCGTTTTGCGACCCGTGTCTGGCTGTGCCTCTTTCGCGCCGTAGACGATCTCGAGCCTGTGTGGGAACTGGAGTTTGATGCCCGACGACACCGCACAGGCGACGTGTGGTCCGTTTTTATCCAGGGCCTCGGGCCGGGCGTTTTCTACAAATATCGGATGGACGGCCCCTGGGAGCCCCAGGTTGGACAACGTTTCAGTGCGGAAACCTATCTCTTGGACCCCCGAGCCAAGGCGTTCGCAGGAAATGTCTATGATGGCACCATCAAGAGCGTAACCATCCGGGATGCCGCCGAACGCTCCGAGGATACCCGTCCCCGCATTCCCATGAACGAATTGGTCATCTATGAAGTCCACGTGCGCGGCCTGACCCGTGACTCCTCATCGGGAGTAAAGCACCCGGGTACCTATCGCGGCCTGATTGAAAAGCTTCCCTACCTGAAAAAACTGGGCATCACGGCTATCGAGCTCCTGCCGGTTCAGGAGATGGGAGAGACGCGCCTGGGGCGGTGCAGCCTCTCCAGCGCCGCGGAACTGAATAATTATTGGGGCTACAGCAGCATTGGTTTTTTTGCGCCAACCGGGCAATACGCTTGCCACGTGGAGACCTGGGAACAGGTAGATGAATTCCGAGATATGGTGCAGGCAGTCCATGAGGCGGGGATGGAAGTCATTCTCGACGTGGTCTTCAACCACACGTCGGAAGGTGATGAGCGGGGGCCGAGCCTTTGCTTCCGAGGTATGCTTGATTCCATCTTCTACCTGCTCGACGAAAAAGGCCAGTATCTTAACTATTCCGGCTGCGGCAACACGGTAAACTGCAATCATCCCCTGGTGCGCGATTTTATCCTGGAATGCCTGCGTTATTGGGTGTCGGTCATGCACGTAGATGGCTTTCGGTTTGACCTCGCATCGATTCTCGGCCGGGATCAGAATGGAGAGATTATCGAGAACCCGCCCCTGGTCGAGCGTATTGCCGAGGACCCGGTACTCCGGGATGTGAAGCTCATCGCGGAAGCCTGGGATGCCGGCGGCGCCTATCAGGTCGGCTCGTTTGGCGATATCCGATGGGCCGAGTGGAATGGACGCTACCGGGATGATGTGCGGCGCTATTGGCGCGGCGATCCCGGTACCCGCGGCACCTTTGCCTCCCGCCTGATGGGCAGTGCGGATGTCTATGAACATGCGGGCCGTACGCCCGCGCATAGTATCAATTTCGTAACCTGTCACGACGGCTTTACCCTGCGCGATCTGGTGTCCTATACCCGAAAACACAATTGGGACAATGGCGAAGGCAATCGGGACGGCAGCAACGATAACATCAGCATGAACTGCGGGGTCGAAGGCGAGACGGATACTGCCTGGGTGAACGAACTGCGGCTTCAGATGCAGAAAAACTATCTGGCCACCTTGTTTCTTTCCCTCGGTGTGCCCATGTTGTTGGGGGGGGATGAATTCGGACGGACCCAGCGGGGGAATAACAACGCCTATTGCCAGGACAATGAATTGTCCTGGTTTGACTGGACCCTGCTGGAACAGAATCAGGAGCTCTATCAATTCACGGAAGCGCTCATCGCCTTCCGCAAAGCCCAGCCCGCCCTCATGCGCCAGACCTACTTTCGTGCCGACGAAGACGAGGTGCGGTGGTTCCGTCCCGATCGCACGCCGGTAGATTGGAATGACGATGCCCTGGTGCTGGCCTATGAGATTATCGGCCCGGCCAATGGTGGCGACCGGCTGTATCTAGTCTTCAACAGTACGGAAGAGACGCTCCCCGTTGCGCTGCCTTCCGGGTCGTGGGAGATCTGTTTAAACACGGCGCCGGGTGCGCCACAGTCTCTGGTGAGTGGGAAGATGACTTCGACGGTGGATAGTGTGCAGAGTGCGGGACGGACGGTAATCGTTCTTCGTCAGGCGAAAAAAAGCTGACGGGGGGGCTTGTCTCGTCTCGGGCGCGCGGCCCGGCTACTGCATGTAGGGCTGGACGCGATCCAGGATGAGCCCCACGAGCACCATGGCGATGCCAAAGCAGAGCGTCATGAAATAGAGGGCGACCAGGGCCTGGGCCAAGCGCTTAATACTGTGGCCCCAGGCGTTGGCGAGGGGGAGCCCGCTCAAAATTCCGAGGGGAATGACGCTGGTCCACAAGAGGAAGAAAAAGGTGCCGTCGTAGTGGGCGAGCCAGTCCCATTTTCCGAGCGGAGGAACGGGTTCGCTAAAGGCTTTTTCATACCCGTAGTCAACCAATGCCAGTAGTTTGTAGGCAAGCCAGCGAAGCCCGATAGCGGCCGCCAGGGGCGAGATGGCCCGAATCGCGAGCTGACCGTAATCTATGGGGTCGCGTTCGTCTTTTTCGGTCGTGAAATAGAGCTCGGCATAGCCACCGAGATAACACAACAATGCCAGCGGACCGGTGACGAGGCCGAGCAAAAAGGCACCCAGGCGAACCATCCACGGGGCGGCTCCGAATCGTTCGGCATTGAAGGCACAAACCCCGAGCCACACGGGGGCGACTTCGTCTGATTCGTTTGGAGGACGCTCGCCCGGACTCGGTCGATTCGTGGGGGCGGGCCGGGTCTTCCGATTGCCATTGGTTGGCGCATTTTCACCCATGGCTTCGGGCGTCAGACGATCGAGTACGGCCAAGACATCCTCATCGGAGATTGCGGGCTTGGAGAGGCCGTCCAATTCATTATAGATGCGGGATTGCAGCGAACGCAGCCGACTGTTTCGATTGCCTTCCGGAACGGAGGCATCAAATTGACTGGCCATATCACGCAGGTGGCGTGAAATAAGCGATTCCTGTTTCTGTGTGAGCTGCATGAAGACCCGTCTCTTAATGTCCACCAACCGTGGGCAAGTGTGTCTGCCCACACCTCGTGCACAGACACTCCCCGACGGCAGGCAGTATACCGGATCGAAAGGGGGCGGGCCAAGCCCGATAGCCAACGGAAAGGGGGGTGAGCCAGACGGGTTCGGGATTAACCTTCGGTGCCCGAGCTGCCCATGATGTTGAAGAGCACGATCGCAATGGTAACGGCGAGCAGGGCGATGATGATATAGATGATCATCGATTTGTTGCCGCCGCCCGATGACGTCTCAAAGAGCGCGCCAATGGTAGGATGCTCCAGGGCAATGGTATCTTCCACCTTGCGCCATTCGCCCACATGATCTCGCTTACAGAGGGAGGACTTAGGAACGGTGCCCGATTTGATGGCCCGGGTAATTTCGGTTATATCGTTCGACTCGAAGATAACGTCGCCGTAGGTGTCGGAAAACTCCCAACTGTGTCCGAGATTGTGGCGGGTACGGAAATCGACGATGCGTTGTCCCAGGGCACCCTTTGCTTCGAATTCACGTGTGCCCGCATAGAGCCGTTCCAGAAAACGTAGCCCGTGTTCCGCTTCCCCGTTGGCGGCCATGGCCTGGGCCAACAGATCGACCACGATGGGATCTTCGGCACCGCCCAGCTCATAGGCCTTCCGCACGTGTTCCAGTGCCTTGGCGTGGTCCTGCACATCAGGGCCGCCTTCGAGATAAACCTTGGCAATCAGCCGATGTCCGGCACAGCTCTGAGGATTTTCCGTGAGGTGCCCCTGAATCTTCGCCAAGGCACCCGCGTAATCCTTGCCTCGAATCTGACGATCAATTTCCAGCAGTGCGCCGTCCATCATCGAGGCCGAAGACGCGGAGCCGTCGTCGTCATTGACGCCCACCACCATCGTTTCAGCGTAGGATTCTTCTTGCGATACCGATGAGGCCGACGAACCCGGAACGACGTGGTGCGACTCCACCTGTAATAACATGATGGCCTTTTGCCCTTCCCGGGCAATCTTCAAGGGAGTCTCGGCCGTGCCAATGCGCACGATTGGTGCCACAATGGGCATTCCGTCTGGGGTCACGATAGTCAGCGAATCGCCCGGGCGAAAGGTTCCCCGCTTAATGTGGCCGGTAATGGTGGTCTCATCATTGGACTTGGGAAAGGCGGACTCGATAGTAAGCACATTATCGCCGTAGACTTCCGAGTCGGCTTGGGGCTCCGCTACAGGAATAGCAGCGGGCGACGGGGCCGGAGCGGCCGCCGCAGCCGGGGGCGCCGCAGCCGGGGGCGCCGATGCCGCGATGTCGGGATTCAGCAGGCGTTTCAATTCGCCTACCTTGTCCGCCTCCAACTTGGACTCGATTTTTTCCAACTCGGAACGGGCCTCGTGCTTTCGCCCGAGGTGGGCCATGCAAACGATACGGTGATAGGAAACGTGGCGGCTGTTGGGCCGTGCGGCATCCAATTGATCGAAAACAGTCAGGGCCTGTTCATGATCCTTCGCTTCGAAGGCTTTGACGGCCTCGATATAGAGTTCTTTGGCTTCTTCGTTGGTCATGCCCGCCTCCCAGCGTATGCAATTCGCGCTAAACTCCGGTCGGTATCCCCCGTCGTCTGAAAAGGGGTAACCGCCAGGCAAGTTGGGGAGCCCGACCCGAGGTCCGGTCCGCTACGATGAGGTAATCTCTTTACAACCGAAAGTATACCACAAAAGATGCTGGATGCCACCCCCTTTGCGTCAGGATGATCCCGGGGGGCTGGGTCAGCGCTTTAAGTGCAGGGGTCTGCGGCGCTTTTCGTGGGGGGTGGGTTGGGTGTAAGTGACTGTATCAGAGTGGTTTACACCATATTTCATGGTCAGGACGTGTCGCCGGACTGCGGGAAGAAAACGGGCGGGGGGAATCTGACGGGAGATGGGTTAGACGGGCACCAATAAAAAAGCGGCTGGACCGAAGTCCAGCCGCTTTAATACTATGCGCAACGCGCAAGGGGGTAATTAAACACCCTTGAGCTCGACCACAGCGCCCGCACCTTCGAGGGCTTCTTTGATCTTGTTGGCTTCGTCTTCGGGAACGCCTTCCTTGAGGGTCTTGGGCGCGCCGTCGACGATTTCCTTGGCTTCCTTGAGGCCAAGACCCAAAAGGCCCTTGACTTCCTTGATGACGCCGATTTTCTGGGAACCGTGTTCCTTGAGGATCACGTCGAAGCTGGTGGGGCCAGCAGCGGCTCCGCCTTCGTCGCCACCACCGCCACCGGCGGGCATGGCACCCATCATCATGGGTGCGGCGGCTTCAACGCCGAACTTCTCTTCGAGGGCCTTGATCAGTTCGCTGAGTTCAAGGACGGAAAGTTCTGCAATGTTGTCGATGATAGCATCAAGCTTTTCAGACATGGTCTGTAGTCTCCATTAAAGTGATTGTTTGGTAATAGTGGTTTAGACAAAAAGAAGAACGGGTTATGCCGCTTCTTCTTCGGCTTTCTTCTTGACCTGATCGAGCACGTTGACCAGATTGCGCGGGAGGGCGTTGAGGGTGCCCACCATGTTACGCAGCGGTGCGGCGATGGTACCGACGACCTGAGCAAGGAGCTGTTCGCGGGAAGGCAGGCTGGCCAGTGCAGCAAGCTGTGCAGCGTCTACGGGCTTACCGCCCAATACGCCACCCATCATGCCGACCGTGTCTACTTTCTTCGCGTAGTCTTTCAGAATCTTCGCGGGCGCGACCGGATCGGCGGAGAAAACCCACGCGGTGGGTCCTTCCATGCAGTCGGCGGCCTCTTCGATTTCGAGTTCGCGGAGCGCACGACGGGCGAGGGTGTTTTTGTACACCTTGTATTCGACCCCGGCGTCACGAAGCTGTTTACGAAGCTCGGTCACTTCTTCCACAGAAATACCGATGTATTTCGTGGCGATGGCGATTTCGCTCGATTCGAGCCGCTCTTTGATTTCGGCGACGTCAGAAATTTTCTTGGGAGTTGCCAATTGTTTCACCTCCTTTCCTGAGAGATTCTTATTCGTTATCGCAATAAAAAACCCGTGTTGTCCTGAGAAACAGACAACACGGGAGACAGATCAATTTGGTGAACTGTACATCACGTCTCACGGTCTCGGCAGGATGTTTAAGACCCAAAGGGCCACCGGCTGTCTGCAACACGTAGCTGATGCGATTAGCTAAGAGCAGGAATCATAGCAAACTCAGGGGGGGAGCGTCAACTGGGTTGCGGCGTTTCGTCGCCGGATACCGTGTGCTCCGGGGCCCGGCGGAAGAAGACCACCACCGCGAGGTACACGAGAAAGAGATAATAGGTGGTTAATTCCCGGAATTCACTGAGATTGTTGTTCATGGCACCCACTTCCCGGGTAGACGCCCCGCCGTCGGGCAGCGGCATCGCAGCCCACTGTGCGTCGAGATTTCCAAGTTGGTGGGTAACCAGGCGGAGCACGACCATGACCACCACCGTGATCACGGTAAAGCGATCTGGAGCCAGGTAGTGAAACCAGGGGTTCTTGATTCGCCCGGTGAGAAATGGCGCGACGACGAATAGAAGCAGCATGACCGCACCGGCGACGCCTTTGATGACATCGGTCAGATCGCCCCGATTGTGAAGGTTGAAGGGTGTGGCCGTAAAGTCGGACTGGGCAAGCAGCGCCTGGAACCGGTCACTCCGGGCCGGTTCAAACCAGCCTGCCACGTCCTCTAGCTGGGCGTAGGCATAAAAATGGGTTCCATAGTCGATCTCTTCCAGGAAGATGAAGGTAGAAAACAGGGTGAGCGCGACAAAGACGACGCGTTGGACCCGGTGCACGCTGCGAATGGCACCGATGAGGAGAATTATCACCATGGCCAGCACAAAGACGTTTTGCAGGTTTTCAAGCAGGCCAAATTCCCGGTAGGCATCGGGGGGCAAGGGCGGCAATTTCGGGCACACGAGACGCTGCAACACCAGGTTGCCGGAGAAATACATGAGCTGAAGGGCGAGGCTGAGGCACAGCGGAACGGCCCCGTAAACACTCCACTTAACAAGGCGATTCATAACGAGACTACAATTCCATTTTAAGGGGTGATAAAGCGGGCATCATGGGGAACGTACGGTGGGACTCCCAACCCATCGGGTACGCCATGACAGAAGCCTTATTGTAGACGGTATCAGGAACGGATGTCGAATGTTAGAATGGGGTTAGCCTTGGAGGGCAAAAAGCACATCGCGAATTCTTCGGATTACATGCGTGCCTATTGGGGGGAGGGCTCGTCTTCCGCTCCGGCGTCTTTGGCTTTCAGGAACTCTGCGATAATCATGAGGGCCAGACCAGCGACAATGGCCAGGTCGGCGATATTAAAGATGCCGGTGCGGGGCTCCCATCCGCGGATAGAGACCCAAGGCAGGCCCATGTTCATGAAATCGACGACGATACCGCTGTAAGCAATACGATCAATCAGGTTGCCGATACCGCCCGAGAGGATAAGGGCCAGGGCCCACACGACCAGCCGCGTGATATCGCGGGGTAAGAACAGAAAAGCGGTGACGGCAATGAGAATCACGGAGTTGAAGCCCACCAGCAGGACGGTGCGGACGGTGGCCGACATTTCCCCGAAGAGGCCGAGGAAGGCGCCGGTATTTTCTGCATATTGGAGTCGGAAAAAGTCACCCCAATAGATGATTGGCGGTTGGCCCATCAGCCAGGCGATGGCCATGCGTTTGGTGATTTGGTCGAGGACGACACTGACGATCACGATACCTGCGACCCAGGCCAGACGTTGTTTATAGCTCATGATATCCTGAAACAAGGGGCAAGCCCTGGCGAGTTGGCTGAAATGGATGGTGCACACCGGTCGGTGCTCGGAAGAGTATAGGGAACGGGGGCAAATTGAGTCAATTTGTGGGCGTGACGGCTATCGTTGCCGGGCGATAATCCAGGCGAATATGCGGGCGATCCAGGGCTTGAAGCGCTCCCGCATCATGGTGTCACCCGCGCGCTTGAACACTTCGGCCTGGGTTGGATAGGGGTGGATGACCCCGGAAAACTTCCCGAGCTTGATTTTCTGGGTGATGGCGAGGGTCAGTTCGCCAATGCTCTCGCCCGCGTGGGCGGAGACCAGGGTGCCCCCGAGGATGCGGTCGGAACCTTTCGCCACGTGGATCTTCAACAGCCCTTCCGTGTCTCCTTCGAGCTGGGCCCGATCATTGTCTGCCAGGGGGATGGTGATGGTGTCGATAGAGATGCCCTGGGCCTGCGCATCCTGTTCGGAAAGGCCCACGTGGGCAATCTCCGGTGCCGTATAGGTCACCCACGGTATCACGAGTTGGCTGAATTTCGACTTGGGCAGGAAGGGAAAGAGGGTATTGCGAATCACGATGCGGGCGGCGGCATCGGCGGCGTGGGTAAACTTCAGAGCCAGACACACGTCGCCACAGGCATAGATGCGCGGGTTGGTGGTGCGCAGGGTGTCATCCACCTGAACGCCCTCCCGCTCGTTAAACGAGACCCCCACGTTTTCGAGGCCCAGGTCGG
>JAUIMA010000080.1 GCA_030432675.1 Candidatus Hydrogenedentota bacterium
TACCCGTCGTTTCCGCGAAGACCTATATAGAGGGTACGAAACTCATCCATCCGGGGCCTCTGGAGTGGTTGAGCCTGTTACGCCATGCGGATTTTGTCTGCACAGATTCTTTTCATGGCACATGCTTTTCCATCAAAGACAAGAAGCCATTCGTCGCATTGCCGAGTTACAACGGCATGTCCCGTATTGTAGACTTGCTTGATACAGCAGCGCTTTCAGACCGCGTTGCAGAAAATAGCGATGATCTGGAGCAGATTACGTCCCGCGAGATCGATTTTGAACCCGTGTCTCCACGTATTGAGGCGGCGCGCTCGCGCTCGTTGAACTTCCTCAGTGAGGCCATCGATTGAGAAACAGCTGCGTTCTCTCCCCCAGCAACATAAAGAAATTTACTTCATGCCAGAGCCACTAGTATCGATTGTGATCCCGACGTTTAACCGCCGCGTGCAGTTGGAAGAGACCTTGGACTCGGTGCAGGCCCAGACCTACTCCAACTGGGAGGCAGTCGTCGTGGACGATGGCTCAGAGGATGACACGGCGGCCTTCATGGAAACGGTCTGCCGGGAAGAGCCCCGGATTCGCTTTTCCCCCCGCAGGGGCGCGGGCGGGAATGCCAACGTTTGTCGCAACCAGGGCTTTGAGGAAACGACCGGCGCCTATGTGATTTTTCTCGACTCGGATGATGTGTTGGCACCCCACTGCCTGGCGCAGCGGGCTGCCGCCTTGGATCGGAATCTGGATGTAGACATAGCGGTGTTTCCGGCGAAGACCTTTTCGGAGTCCATTGAAGCGACTTCCGGTGATTTCGGCACCTGGAACGGCGGAAGTGACCTGGATCGCCTGCTCAAAATGGATTGGCCGATCCAGACGACCGGCCCCGTCTGGCGTCGGGAATCGCTCCTTCGAGTGGGGGGGTGGGACGAAAGCCTGCCAAGTTGGCAAGACTGGGAGCTTTTCGTGCGGGCCATTGCACGGGGTGAAAAGTTACTGCGATTTCCCGAGTGGGATTACTACTTCCGGAGCGCCGCCGACACCCACAAGACCAGCGTGGTACAGTTTAAGTCGCTGGCCCATTTACAGGCCGCCGTCGCTATGTTGGATGGTGTAGAGTCGACGTTGTCCGAGGCCGGATTGCTTAGTCAAGAGCGCCGGGAATATCTGGCGACCATTTATCTGCTCCTGGCCCGGTCCATGACGCAGACAGACGGGGGACTGTCGGCGGCCCGGGTGGCCTGGTCAGAAGTGCGCACCCGCCGGCTTCACGGTTGGAAGGCCCAACTTCTGGGAACGCTGATTATTTACGGCACCCGCTTCTCCCTGTACCGCTATCGGGCCTTTCAGCGACTGGAAGCCCGGTTGCGATGGTATGAGCGTCTCTAACGTCCGAGAGAGGCGGCAAAACGGGGCAGGTTGGTATAGACCGCGCGGTGATAATGCTCCCCGCGTCGGGGTAAGTGCCCCTTTGGGTATCAGGAAAGGTACAATATGTCTGTAGAAAGCGCCCCCCCCGCGATCACGGTGCTCATCCCCGTCTACAACGGCGAGGAGTATCTCCGGGAAGCGGTCGAGAGTATACTGAATCAGAGCTTTCGCGATTTCGAAGCCCTTATCATCGACGATGGCTCGACCGATGGGTCACTCGCGATATTGAATGAGTTCGCCGCGCAGGATGAGCGGGTGCGTATTATCTCCCGTGAAAACCGGGGCCTGGTGGCCACATTAAACGAGGGCATTGAACAGGCCAACGCGCCCCTTATTGCGCGGATGGATGCCGATGATATCGCCCTTCCAGAGCGATTTGCGCTCCAGGTTGCCTACCTCACGGAACACCCCGAGGTGGTCTGTGTGGGCGGGCGCTATATCAACATTGATGAGAAGAATCGCATCCTTACCTATATGGACCACCTCCCCACGGACGATGAAGGGGTACAACAGGCCCTTCTCGCGGGGAACTCCGTGTTGTGTCACCCATGCACCTTGTTTCGTCGCGACGACGCCCTCGCGGTGGGGGGCTACGATCCCGAGACGATGCTGGCCGAAGATCTGGACCTCTGGTTGCGCCTGGGCGAACGGGGAAAACTGGGTATTGTGCCAGATTACGTGCTCCACTACCGGGAACACTCCGGCTCGCTCAGTTCGGGGTCTCATGGGAAGCAATTGGAAGTCATGCGTCAGGTCTGTGCAAAGGCGGGTGAACGCCGCGGCGTTTCCGTGCCCTTCGAATGCACCGGCTGGCGTCCCACCAATCGGTCGGAGCTTTACGACCGGATGCGCGCCCGATGGTGGAGTGGCTATGCCCGTGGCTATAAATCGATGGCGCTCGACTATGCCTGGCAGGCCATCAAGGTGATGCCTTGGAATCCCAACGGATGGTGGCTTATGCTAAAATCTATTTTGCTTCGAAATCGTACGGACTCGTGAGCAACTCCTGATTTCCCGAGTGAACGTTGCGGAAGTCGTTGGGGGACCATCTGCCGCCCGTGAGGCGTGGCGGTGTCAAGGCATCGCATCTTTCGGCAAGAGTCACGTACTACATCGGAGACCAGCAACCGATTGCATACTCAGTGGTACTGAATCGTATCTATCGGACGGGGCAGCAGATCGTGGCTTCGTCCGTTTTAACTTTCGACACGCTACGCGTATCGTATAAGATGTAGTTTTCTGGCGCTATTGGAAACAATTGAAATGAAAAAATCCCTCTATATTGATAAGCCTTTCCAGAATTGTTTTGGTGGCGATAAGAATCGTAGTCGCTTTCTCTGGCGGGTGCTGGCCGCTCACTATGACGCGGAAATCGGATTGCTGGAAGAGTCTGCGGATGACGCCGCCCGCGTCGGCGAGGTGACGCCCAGACTTTGGTTTTCTGAACCCGAGGGCTTTCGTAATCCCCTGTTGCCCGATTGCGTTTTCCGCTACGACTCAAAGAGTCGGGAAGCCTTCGAGGCCATTCAGTCCGACACTCCCTACGACTTCCTGTTCTTTCGATTTCTTTCGACAGCGCTCTTGTCGCGCCAGCTGAGCGATACGAACCGTCCTCCTATCATTGTCGATGCCGACCTGGTGGCTTCCCGTCTTTCCTGGCAATCCTGGAATAATAAGCGGACGATTCGCAATCGCTATTTCTTTTTGGAAGCCCTCAAGCTCATGGCCTTCGAGCGAGATATGTACCAGCGCCCCTTTCTGTATTTGCTGACCAATACCGACGAGCTTCAATGGGCACGGGACCAGTACAAGAAAATCGGGGTGCCGGAAGACCGTTTTGCCCTCGTGGCCAACCCGATGCCTGATGTGGCCCCGGAAGTCGTGGCCGAGGCCCAGAAAGCCGACTCCAACTACATCCTCTTTCACGGTGCCTTGGGCTCCTCCGTCAACTGGGATGCCTATCAGTTTATGCTGCGAGAGATCTATCCCCTCATCGCCGCGGAACTGGAGAAGCGTGACCTTTGGATCCACGTGGTGGGTAAGGGGATGTATCCCGAGCACGAGCAAATCAAGGAGGAGATGGGGGCCACCCGGGTGAAGCTGGTGGGCCAGGTGGACGATATCGGCGAAGCCATCGCCAATTCCCTCCTATGTCTCATCCCATTGCGCCTCGGTTCGGGTACCAAGACCCGGGTGCTGGAGGCCGCTGCCTACGGAAAGTGCGTGGTTACGACGCCCCTGGGCCTGGAAGGCCTCGAGTTTGGCCCCGAGGAATTGGAGATTGGTACCACAGGGAAAGAACTGGGCGACATCCTTATTTCGCTCCTCGGCGATGGCGACCGAATCAAGGAGCTGGCCCACAACCTGAACACGAAGAGCCTGTCCCTCTACTCTGAAGCGATCGTGGGGCAGCAGTTGGTCGAAGCCATCGACGAACACTGCTCCTGAGTCTGTTCGCAGGGGGCGTTCCCAAGAGCTGAAAAGAAAACAGGCCGAATCCCATCGTGGGATTCGGCCTGTTTGTTTCGCATCGCGTTGCGGGCTTAACTCAGGGCATAACCGCGCTTTCCCGAGGTGCCAGGGGGTTCGCATAGTTCTCACCGCCCGGTTTCCACGAGTCGGGCGGCATCATTCCCGGCCCCAGTAGCACCGCGAATAGAGCGGCGTGGGGCGCCTGATTTTCCCAGACGGTGAACTCATTCGTAACGGCCCAGGTGCTGACATCCACATAGCGCAGCATAAAGGGGCGGGCTCCGAATTCCGGATAGCACAGATTCTCCGCGAAGGAGTAGGTGAAGATGTCCGGTACACGGGGCACGGGGCCATAGACCGGAATGCCGGGAATATGCCCTTCGCCAAGGAAGTTCAGGGTTTGGCTTTCGCCATGCAATACATGGAGAGGCGGGCGGGAACCCATGCCGGAGAGCCAGGTTCTTCCCATGGGATTACACCCAAGCACGTAGTCGGCAGAAAGGCTCACGGCATTGATGAGCGGTTGGAATTCCTCCATTGTTTCGACACCCAGTCCGATTCGGGCATAAACGGCCAGGAGCCACCGGCCGGTTACGGTTCCATAGCCCGAGCTGATAACGTTTGCGGGGGTGCGCCCATTGCGATAGGCGTGGAGATTCTGCACGTTCCGCGCCTGGGCGTTGGCTTCCTGAGACGTGAATACATCCAGGCGGCTGAAAAAGCCCATATCGGGCTCGGGACCCTCGAAATAACCAAAGACATAATCGATGTGTTCCCGAAGCTCCGTCGAGGGGTTGTAGGTGCCTCCTTCGGGCGGGATGGTGTACAAGGGCGGTATGGAGCGGAAGTTGTTGCCGCGCACCATCCAGATGGCTTCGAAGACATCCGCATAGGCGCTATCGCCCGTGACACCATAGAGCTCTCCGGCGGCATACAACGTCGGACCTACGTTGTCTTCGTTGATGCCATTGGCCGTGGCATAGGCGTAGGCCGCGATGGCCCGGTCAATCAGCGTGTTGGCGCGCTGGGGGTCGTAGGGATCCACCAGACGGGCCGCCTGTGCGAAGAGGCCGGCCACCCGCATGGTGTGGTAAGGCTCCTTGCCAAAGGTGAAGTAAGGCAGGTCGTCCAGATCGGCAAAATTGTACTCGCCGGGGTGGGAGTAAGATTCCGCACCGGCACGCACACCGCCGTCTTCATCCTGCAGTTGTTCCCAGGCCGCCACACTCCACAGGGCCTCATCCAGCAGATCGGGAATGCCATTCCCACTTTCCCGGATGTTCAACTGCCCGTCGAGATGGAAGTCTTTCTGCACCTCATAGGCGCGGAGCAAGAACATGCCCACCGTATAGTGCTGCGGGCGTATGTCAAAGTCACCCGCGTCGTGGTGCCCGCCTTCGAGAAAGCGTTGTCCCACTTGCGGCGTGTCGGCCCGGAAGGCACCCACTTCACTGCGCCAGTTTTCGGCATCATTGGTGAAGACCGTGGTGTGCTCCGGCGGACGGGGCGTAAACTCGGTCCAATCGGGACTGAAGAAGCGTCCCCAACGGTTATAGGTGAGGCCACGGGCGATGGTGAAGTAGGCGCGGTAGACCGCCGTCTCACTCACCTGGGTGGGCCACGAAACGCCCACACCGGGAATGTGCACGCGGTAGACGGTACCTTCCGCCGGGGGCACCGTGGAAAGGTCGATTTCCCGTACCGCACTTCCTACAAAGGGGTCATCGATCAGTTGGTCCGTGTCATCCAGAATCTGGCGGGAGGTGATACCCAGATTCTGCACGACAAACGAACGCGCTTCGGCGGGGTCTGCCGGGTCGATGAGCACGTTCGAAGTGGCCGGGTAACCGGTAAGCGGCAGGGCCCCGCCGTCGCCCATCCAGCCGGATACGTAGGCATACCGTTGGGATGCTTGCGGCGAATAGCCGATCTGGTTGACCTTGATTGCCGGTGTTTCCAGGTACTTGTCACTGAAGGGCAGGGTGAAGCTCGGGCTGAATGTCTCTCCGATCTCGATGGCGTGGGTGCGGGGGTTGACGACCTGGCGGATAATCTCTGGTCCCGTGATATCGAGGATGTCACGACTGCCCACCGGCTCGCTCAACACCAGGAAAAGATGGTGTTCAAGATCAAAGAGCTCCGTACGTACGCCCGACTTTCCAGGTGCCTCAATCGACGGGCCTACCGGCGAAGTAAGCCGATGGATGTCCGTCACCGTAATGGGCGAATTGTCCTGCCGGGTAATGGTCCAGGTGGCCTGTTGCAACTCGTCACCCGTGTCTCCTACGACCCCATCAATACCCCAGTCGATCGTATCGGCACCCGGCACACCCGAGTGGACCAAGGGATTGACCACAACGATCTGGAGGATGTCCGGGGCGTAGAGGTGGACCTCCTGGACGAATACCGTCGGGTCCAGTTCTGCTTCCGGTCCGCCATCAACGCGGGCATAGGCGTTGCCGGTGGCGATGGGCATGTTGGCGATGTCGAGGACTTCCAAGTGGAAGAATACGTCCACCGCCGGGGCGAGGCCCTCCACCGTGTATTCGGTGGTATCCCCGCTCAGGGAAGCGATGAGGCGCTGCAAGGGCAGTGCTCCGTTCTCCGTGTCGGCGGGCTCGGGTCCAAAGTACACATTGACTGTCGCTGCCCCTGTAATCTGGGGCCAGGAAAGTTGGACGGAGTTGGTATCTATCTCTCCGGGCAGTACGGTAAGGGCACCGACCTCTTCCACGGCCCGGCCAGACCCGGTGAGATCGACGGTGTAGTCGGCCGCGTTGGTGGCGTTGGATTGAATGCTCAGGGATCCCAACAGCGTGTCGGAGCCGATGGGCATATAGATTGCCGTCATGCTTTGAACTTCACCCGGTTCCAGGCTGAAACTTGCCGGGAGGATTTGCACCGTGGGGCTTGTGGCGGAAACCGAATTTACGCTCAGGGTCCCGTTTCCAACATTGGTAACGCTGAACTTCTTCGTGGCCGAGAGGCCAAGTCGCACGCTACCAAACTCCAGGCGGTCACGGGATACCTCGATCGCCGGGGAAAGAGCCCGGCCAAAAAGAGGAATGGTAGTGGTCGAGCCGAAGGGCGTCAACTCGTGGGTTAGCACCAGCTGCGCAGATTTATCGCCCACTTCTTTGTTCAATACCGTGGTGGGAACGAATGCGGCGGTAAACGTGTAGCTGTCATTGGGGGCGATCGTGAACTGCGCGTCGGGGACGTCAAACTCCCCGGGATGGGTTCCAAAGAGCGCCAGGGAGAATACGGTGAGCGATTTGGTACCTCGATTCGTCAGCGTAATTTCTCGTTCAACGCGCGCTCCGACCGAAGCGGAACCGAAATCGGTGCTGGTGGCTTCGCCCATGATGGGGATAAGATCGCCGTCATAGGGTGCGAGGCTCACTGCCCGGATATCGTCCACGAAAAGCCGTTTCGTTTCGTTGGGAGAGCTGATGTTGAAGTAGAGCCGCTCCGCGGCGTCTACCTGATAGTTGGTTGTTCTTAGATTCGCGATGGGGATGCGGACCAGCTCGTATTCTTCGGTCAGGGGCTGGGAATTGCCTTCCCGACTATTGTGCGGGAAGAACTGCGTGGAGAAGCGCACAAAGTTACCGGGGTCCGTGACCTTTGCGAAGAACCAGATTTCGTCAAAGCGACTCAAATCCGTGCGGAAACTCTCGCCGAGCAAGTCCAATGCAGGCGTGTGGAAAAAGTCGGGCATGCCTTCGAAACAGGCGACACCCCTGAATGCTTCTTCCGAATTCAGCCGTCCATATTCTCCACGGAAACCGGATTCGCCATCCCAAAGCAGGAGGCTGGTCACCGTTGGCACGACCGTTACTTCCACCAGGCCGGCGCTACCACTGACGTTACCTACGGCACGGATAGTGGTGGTGCCCAGCGCAACCCCCAAGACCACACCCGTGGGCGACACGATGGCGGCATCGGTGTTGGAAGAGGTCCAGGTGAATTTGCGGTCGTTGGGATCCGTCGACGTGGCCACCATGGTTTCCGTGCTTCCGGCATGGAGGGGCAAGAGGGTGGAACTGATTGTGACTTCAGCGCTACCTACTGTCACTTGACCCATGCCACTGTCTCCACTCGCGGTGCCCGTGGCGGTGAGCTGAGAGACACCCACGGCGTTCGCAACAACGCTGCCATCGGGCAAAACCGTGGCGACGGCGGTGTTGGAGGAAGTCCAGGTGATCTCGTCTTCCGTGTCGGTGGAGGTGGCGCTTACAAGACCCACTTCACCGACCCGCAATGCGGTTTCGACCGGGTTTACCACGATATCGGCGAAGGGTCGACCAGCGACGGTGAGCGTTACGGAAGCACTGTCGCCGCTCATGCTGCCCGTTGCGATGACTTCGGTTTCGCCGACGGCCAGGCCGCGGATGGTGCCGTCGTGCTCCGCTGTCGCGATGGACTCGTCGTCAACGGTCCAGATGATGATATCCGTGGGATCACTGGACGTAGCCGAGAGGGTCGTCTCCTGCAGGGGGCGGACGACAGGCTCCGTGGGCGTAATGGAGATTTCCGCCGGGGCGCGGCCCGCCACGGTCACGGTGGTGGTGCCGCTGTCGCCACTATTACTTCCAATGGCTGTTACGGTCACTTCGCCTTCAACAACCGCAGCGACGACCCCCGCTGGCGTGATGGTCGCGATGTTGGTGTTGGAAGAGGACCAGGTGAAGGTGTCGGCACTGTCGGTGGAGGATGCGGTTAACGTCAGCGTCTGGGTGGGCCGGAGCACGTTGACCGTGGGCGAGATGCTGATTACAGCCGGTAACCTGCCCGAGATGGTCACCGTGGCCATGCCCGAGGCACCACTACTGCTTCCCGTCGCCACGATGGAGACCTGTCCTTCCGTGACCCCGGTTATGCGCCCCGTGGCATCCACGGTGGCTACGGCGTTATTCGATGACGACCAGGTGAAGGTGTCATTGGCGTTGTTTGACGTGGCCACCAATACGGCAGACTCGCGCACGCGCAAGGTGCGGGTGGCAGGCACAACCCCAATTTCAGCGGGAATGGAGCCGGAAACGGAAATGACGGCACTGCCGATAGCTCCACTCAGGGTTCCCGTTGCGGTAACGGTGGTTTCCCCTTCCTCTACCGCGCTCACGGTGCCATCCGATTCCACAACGACCACATTGGTATCGGTAGAGGTCCAGGTAAACGCATCCTCCAGATTGGTCGAATTGGCCACGAGGACGACGGTTTGGGTCGGCTTCAGTTCGATACCGACAGGCGTAATGTCGATGGTCGCCGGACTCGTTCCGGAGACCGTGATTCGGGCGGTTCCCGTGGCCTGCGAGAGGCTACCGCTCGCGACGACCGTCGTTTCACCGTTGGTGAGCGCCGAAACGAGGCCATTGGCATCGACCGTGGCGACCGTCGGATTGGTGGACGACCAGGAAAAGACATCTTCGGTATTCGAGGAAGAGGCGACGAGGGTGGCCGTCCGGGTTGGACGTAACACCACAGTATTGGGAGTTAGCGTCACGGTCGTGGGCGCTGTGCCGGATACCGTCACGCGGGTGCTGCCACTGTCACTACTGTGGGTGCCCGTTGCGGTGATGGTCGCTTCCCCTTCTGTGATGGCTGTCACCATGCCCGCGGCATCGATGGTCGCCACGGCTGGATTGGATGACATCCACGCGAATTCATCTTCATCATCCGTTGAGTTGGCGACCAACGTAAGCGTCAGCGTGGGGCGTAAGACGACGTTGTCGGGGGTGACGGTAATTTCGGCAGGCTCCGCGCCTGCGACCGTAACCCGCGTGGTCGAGGTGGCACCGCTTCGGGTGCCCGTGGCGGTGACCGTCGCTATGCCTACCGTAAGGGCGGTGACCTTGCCCGTTGTATCCACGGTGGCCACTGCTTCGTCGGAAGACGTCCATGCAATCTCATCCAACACATCGGTGGAGGTAGCCGCCAGGAGCGCTGTCAAAGTGGGGCGTAGTACGAGGCCCGGCGGAACCACTTCGATAGTGGCCGGGGGCGTTCCGGAAACGGTCACCTGGGTGCTGTTGGTGGCACCGCTGACAGAGCCCGTGACCGTAACCGTGGTCACACCTTCTGCCACGCCGGTGACCATGCCCGTCGCATCGACCGTGGCGGTGCCTTCGTCGGCCGATGCCCACGAGAGCACATCCGTTTCCAGGGTGGAACTGGCCGTCAGGGCAGAGGTTCGTTCCGGCTGAATAACGATGGCTTCCGGGTCGATGGTAATACTCGCCGGGGGCGTTCCTTCGACGCTTACCTGCGCGGTACCCATATCGCCACTCACCGATCCGGTCGCGACGATATTGGCCTGTCCCGTGGCGATTGCCACGACCCGGCCATTGGCGTCGACGGTTGCCACCGCTTCATTATCACTGGCCCATGTAAACGTGTCATCCACGTTCTCCGAAGTGGCCGCGAGCGTCGTGCTGCGGGTGGGGCGCAAGGTGATTTCATCGGGATCGAGGGTGACGTTGGCAGGTGCCCGACCTTCGATCGATACCTGCGCTGTGGCGGTGGCTCCGCTGAGACTGCCGACTGCCGAAATGGTGGCAGTGCCTTCCGCCATTGCGGTGACCCGTCCACCAGAACTGATCATCGCGACGCTCGCATCGGAGGTGGACCAGCGGATAATGTCCTGCAATTCCGAGGAGGTGGCCCTTAACACCGTCGTGCGGGTGGGGCGCAGTGTAATCTGGCCGGGGTCGATGGTAATCGTCGCCGGCGGACGGCCCGCGACGGTCACGGTTGCGCTACCCGAGTCATTGCTGGCGGTCCCCGTGGCGACTACCGTCACCTCGCCGACGGCGATGGCCGTAACGGTCACGATACCGTCGCCA
Organism: Candidatus Hydrogenedentota bacterium; assembly: GCA_030432675.1. Classification (GTDB taxonomy): domain Bacteria; phylum Hydrogenedentota; class Hydrogenedentia; order Hydrogenedentales; family JAEUWI01; genus JAEUWI01. Next base: position 10,740 of record JAUIMA010000080.1, read on the forward strand.
TCAATGACGGCGACACCATTGTCTGAGGAGGACCACGTGAAGGTATCTTCCGGGTCTGTCGAGCGGGCTTCGAGTTTGGTGACGCGGGTAGGGCGTAACACGACTTCCGTAGGATTGACGGAAATGACCGCTGGCGCACGACCGACCACGTTCACGAGCGACGTGCTGGAAACACCGCTGACCGATCCGGTGACGACAATGGTGGCTTCGCCTTCTGCCACGGCTGTGATCAGACCATTCTCATCCACAGTCGCCACCGCCTCATCGGTACTGGTCCAGCCGAATGTATCATCGAGATGAGACGACTGGGGAGTCAGGGTCGTCTGTTGCGTCGGCCGAAGCACAATTTCTGAGGGAGATAAGGTGACGCGGGTGGCAGGGTCACCAAGGACGGTCAGTGACGATGTGCCCGTTGCACCACTCTGTGTGCCTTCAGCGATCAGAAAAGCGCGACCGCCACCTACCGCCGTAACCCGGCCGCCAGCACCAATCGTGGCCACATTGCTGTCCGAAGAGGACCACAGGATTTCATCGGTGGCTTCCGTGGAGTTGGCCGTCAGGAGGGTCGTGTTGCCCGGGCGCAAGACCAGTTCCGGGGGGTTGATCGTAATGTCCGCCAAGGGCTGCGTGATTACGGCTCCGAGGGCCACGCCACTGGCACGGCTATTTGAGCCTGTCACATTGAAACTGACCTGCCCTTCCGTAATGGCTGTAACCACGCCATTTTCATCGATGGTCGCCACGGTCGGGTTGCTGGAGATCCACGTGAACGTGTCTTCATCGTCGGTCGAGTTGGCGGTGAGGGAGGAAGTCTGGCCTGGACGCAGGACGAGTTCGGCGGGCGTTACATCGATACCCACGCCGGCTGATCCCGCGATGGTGACGAACGCCGTCGCTTCAGAACCGCTGACACTGCCTCGGACCGTGATGGTTGTTTCTCCCACCGCAACCCCTGTAACCAAACCGGCGTTATTGACGAGAGCCACATCCCGGTTGGCGGATGTCCAAACGAAGCTGTCCTGGGGGTTACTCGACTCGGCACGTAGCAGGGCACTCCGTGAGGGGCGAAGGAGGACGGCTGTAGGAGTTACGTTCATCGCACCAGGCACGGTGGCTGGCACCGTAGCCGTCAACCCGCTGTTACTCCCGGTGACCGTGATGGTCGCATTGCCTTCTGAGACCCCGGTCAACAATCCGCTGACGCTTACCGAAACGACGCCCGAGTTGCTGGAGGAAAACGTAAAGGTGTCGGCAGCGTCCGTTGAGGTGACCGTGAGCCGTTGCGTTTCGTCGATGGCCAGACTGACGGCTGCGGGCGTCACACGCAGCGATGGCGTGCCCGTATTCGGTTCCGGGCAGCCGGTGAGTACGGCAAGCAAGGCGATTAGAACAGCGGAGTGAATACAACGTTTCATAATGGCATCCCGTTGGTTTGAATTGGAATGCGCGCACGAGGGGCGCGTCGAATTTCGGACTGGTTATGAGGGGGCATAATGGCATTGCTGCGTGACGATGCAGCCTTACCGTTATGACGAGACTTCCAGGACAGAGCTTCCCTACACGTCAAATGCCAACCGCGCTACCGTGAAAAATTGTACCATAAACAACGGACAAACGGGGCCGCTATGCGCAAGTTTTGCACCCGTGTGCAGTGCATTGAATCGGAGTGGTGGGGAGTACAGGTGCGGCACATCAACCGCATCAAGGGTATCTTCATGCGGCTGATATTCCGACGTTTCCGGTGTTTAGTCGGCGGATTTTTTGGTGGCCTTCTTGGCCGGTTTCTTCGCCGTTGACTTGAGATCTTTGGGGTTTTTCATCAGCGCGAGGGCATCTTCCTCGGTGATCTGACCACCGTTGTACAAATCCTTCACCGCGCGATCCATCGTAATCATGCCTTCCCGGGTGCTCGTTTCCAGCACACTGTAAACCTGGTGGGTTTTTCCCTCGCGGATGAGGTTGGCAATGGCCGTATTGTTCATGAGCATCTCACACGCCAATACCCGACCGGTGTTATCTGCATTGGGTAGGAGGCGCTGAGAAATGATGGAATGAAGGGTCATGGAGAGCTGGAAGCGAATCTGCTGCTGCTCGTGCCCCGGGAAGACGTCGATGATACGGTCTACCGTCTGAATCGCGTCGTTGGTGTGGAGCGTCGCAAAGACCAGGTGACCTGTTTCCGCCGCAGTCAACGCCGCTTTGATGGTCTCCAAATCGCGCATCTCACCAATCAGGATGACGTCCGGGTCCTGTCGCAGTACATATTTAAGGGCGTTGGGGAAGCTTTCCGTATCGGCCCCCACTTCACGCTGGTCAATAATGGAGCGCTTGTGGGTGTGCACGTATTCAATCGGATCTTCGACCGTGATAATGTGGCAGGCCCGCTCTTCATTGATGAGGTCGATGAGGGCCGCCTGGGTGGTGGTTTTGCCGTGTCCCGTGGGGCCCGTCACCAACACCAGTCCTTGCTTCGTGGTTGCAATGTCCGTCACGGCGGACGGGAGGCCCAGGGAGTCCACATCAGGGATTTTTTCGGGGATGGGGCGGAATGCGGCCGTTACGGCGCCTTTCTGGCGGTAAACGTTCACACGAAAGCGGTGACGACGACCGGAAGCCAGCGAAAAATCCAGCTCTTTGTCATTCAAAAAGCGCTCCCGCTGTTCGTCTGACAAAAAGTCGAAAATGAGCTTTTCCGTCTGTTCCGGGGTCAACGCATCGGTGCGGCTGCGAAACAGTTGGCCATGAATGCGCAGGATGGGTGGTGCCCCGGCGCTGATGAGCAGGTCGGAGGCGTTTTCCTGGGCAACAAGGTCAAACAGGTCATGAATATCCATGGGGGGTAGGCTCCTGGGGCGCGTTTCGCGGGGTCATATTGACAACGTCTTCGAGTTACATAAAGCTATACACAACAGGGGATACGACGCAGTCCTGCTCCGACCTCCCCGACCGATTTCCTGTTTCACATCATAGCCCACCCCTGTTGCGGATGCAACGGGTTGTCAGGCGATGATGCGTACTTCCTCTTCCAACTGAACACCATGTTGGCTGGCCACCCGCTCTTTGGCGAGGCCGATGAGATCGACCACATCCTGAAAGGTGGCTTCCCCTTCATTCATGATGAAATTCGCATGCATGGGACTGATAATGGCCCCGCCGCGGCGCGTTCCCTTGAGGCCGCAGGATTCAATCAGGTGGCCGGCATGGCCACCCTCCGGATTCTTGAATACACTGCCGCAGCAATAGCCCTGGGGCTGTTTTTCGCGGCGGCGCTGCTTATAATGGTTGTAGATGGCCTGCTGATCCGTTTCGGAGGGGGTAAACTGAAAGGTTCCCCCCAGAATCACATCGCCCGGCGCACAAAAGGTCTGTCCCCGATAGCTGTATAGATCGGACGTCATGGGCACCGTGACCACACCACCGGGTTTCACCACGTCAACAGAGGCCATCCATTCACAGGTGGAGCCCTTGACCGTGCCGGCGTTCATGTAGATGGCACCGCCGACCGATCCCGGAATGCCCGTAAAGCCGCCCACGCCCTCATAATTGTGCTTCAGCATGATCTGCTGGACCATATCGTCCAGTTCGCGCCCGGACCCGACATAGTAACGATCTTCGCCCAGGTCGTCCATGCGGAGGAGCTCGGTCGTAAAAAGTACGATGCCATCGTAGCCAGCGTCATTGATAAGGACGTTGGAGCCGCCACCCAGAATAAGTTTTTTTCCAGGTTGCGCCAGCATCCACTGGTAGGCCTCGTTCACCTCCGATTCCGTTCGGGGCAGGAGGGCCACCTTCGCCGGGCCGCCGATGTTATACAAGGTGCAGCCCGCGAGGGGATAGTCTAATTTGGCAAATTCAAAAGGTGCGTTGTCCATGGGAGATAGCATACCCTATATAGGCGGAGAGTTCCCACCTTTCTCTATATACTGTGGTTTGGCCCTCCGGTAGGCATAATGTGGGGTACTGGTAGCCCTTTTTTCACGGACCACCCCGAAAAACAACACTGCTACCACGTAAGAAGGAGACCGGATGGGCTCGAATGCGACCTATGCTGCCAATATCGACAATCTGACCCGACTCTGGAAGGCCATGGGGGTGACGACCCTACCGCCAGAGGCACCCGCCACCCTGAATATCTCGGAAAGCTGGCCCCACCGGTGCTGGCTCGACTGGAGTGCCCGGGCCGACGAACTGGTTCATCTGGCCAATACGGTGACCGCACTGCCCCAACGGGGCATCGTGCCCGTGTGGCCCTGGCCGGACGGTGGCGTCGAAGCGCTCCAGTCCGCCCTCGCGCATCACGGCTTTACCGAGCGTTCTGCCCTGACCGCCATGGTGCTGCCACTCGATGGGGTGGATGCCGAATGGCCGCAGGACGAAGCCACGGAACTCATCACAACGTCGGACGGCATCCACACGTGGACGGAGCTGTGTTCCCAGGCCTTTGGCTACGCGATTGACGAAACGGTGACCCAGCGACTGGGTGGGGTGGCCGACCTGGACTTTTTTCTCGCCCGCGTAGACGGAGTCGCCGCGGCAACGGCGTTGACCTATAAGACGGGGGATACCATCGGCATTCACCAGGTCGGTGTGCCGAAAGAATTTCGCGGACAGGGCGTGGCGAAGCGGCTCATGGACCACGTCATGGCCCACTGCCGCGCCTCGGGCTGCCGTCAGGTCACCCTGCAGGCCTCGAAGGCGGGGGCGGGCATCTATCGGAAGATCGGCTTTGAAGACCAGTTCACGATTCGGAACTACCAGCGGGTGGCGGGGTAAGAATAGAATCGCTTTTGGCGATTATAAATTGCCAACTGGTGGAGTGTGGCTGGCCTTGATGACAGGAAGCCCCTTCACCCGTAAAACCACTCGTGCCTCGTGTCTGTAGGGGTGGCACCCTTGCCGTGTCATTGAAGGCGGGGCGGGGATCTATCGGAAGATCGGCTTTGAAGACCAGTTCACGATTCGGAACTACCAGCGGGTGGCGGGGTAAGACGTGGCACGTTGCTACATTAGCAATTACTGGAATGTCGGGGCCGTCCCCCGCTTCCCCCCATCCGTCGCCAGGAGGTCGCTGCCTTCTTCGGGGGAGGGGGCGGCCTGGGCCTGGGCGTTGA
>JAUIMA010000668.1 GCA_030432675.1 Candidatus Hydrogenedentota bacterium
CTGGTTGGCCATCTTCTGCTGGTCGGAGCCCTTGAAGCCAAAGCGCGAGAGGTATTGGCGGACGGGGACTTCCTGCTTGCCCAGTTTCACGAAGTCGGCACCACCGGCTACTTCGTCGATGAGGCTCACGTCGCCCGCGATGGAGCTGCGCTCCTGGTCGACGTAGGAGGGGAGCACCGAGGAGCCGACGACGATTTCACCCGCGTCTGCTTCCTGCTCGCCGAGGATCATGCGGAAGAGGGTGGTCTTACCGGTGCCGTTGGGGCCCACCAGGCCGACGATGGCCGAGCGGGGTACGATGAAGCTGAGGTCTTTGTAGAGCAGGTCTTCGCCGAAGCTCTTCGAAACGTTTTTGAATTCGATGACCTGTTCGCCGAGCTCGGGTCCGGGCGCGATTTGGATGGAGGCGCTGTCCGCATTCTGTGCGGCAGCTTCCTTGGCGATCAGCTGCTCATATTCCGAAAGGCGGGTGCGGCTGAGCTCATGGCGGGCGGCCGTGCTCATCTTGATCCACTTCAATTCGCGGTCAAGGGCCTGGGCGCGGATGGAATTTTTCTTTTCCTGCCCCGCCATTTTCTCCAGCTTCTGGGCAAGCCAGCCGGAGTAGTTGCCTTCCCAGGGGATGCCGTGGCCGTGGTCCAGTTCGAGGATCCATTTGGTCACGTTGTCGAGGAAGTAGCGGTCGTGGGTCACGATGATGACCGTGCCGGGGTAATCGCGGAGCTGGATTTCGAGCCAGTCCACCGTTTCGGCGTCCAAGTGGTTGGTGGGTTCGTCGAGGAGGAGAAGGTCGGGCTTCTCAAGGAGGGCCTTGCACAGGGCCACACGCCGTTTTTCACCGCCACTGAGGACGCCAATCTTCCGATCGTCTTCGGGGAGGCAAAGGGCTTCCCCCGCCTGATTGAGCACCTGCTCCAGGTTCCAGGCGTCCGCCGCATCGAGTTTGTCCTGCAGGGTGCCCATCTTGGCGAGGAGGGCTTCCATCTCGTCGTCTTCCATGGGCTCGGCCATCTTCATGCCGATTTCTTCGAATTCCTTGAGCATGGCCATGGTCTCACCGAAGGCCCCTTCGAGGGTCTCGCGGACGGTGGCTTCGGGGTCGAGGATGGGTTCCTGCAAGACGATGCCCCGCTCGAATCCCTTGGTGAGGTCGGCCTGGCCCTGATAGTCGTCATCCATACCGGCCATGATTTTGAGGACGGTGGATTTACCGGTACCGTTTTCACCGACGATGCCGATTTTGGCGCCGGGGTAAAAGGACAGGTTGATGTCCTTGAGGACCTGTTTCTGGCCGTAGAATTTGTTCAGGCCATACATTGTGAAAATAAATTGTTCTGCCATGGGACCTCGCTGGAAGGGTGAAAATCGGGGGGTAGTGGGCATTCGAAATCGCCCGCCATTGTAATATGGGGCGGACGGGACAGTCAAAAAATCGGGGCGTTTGCGGCCTTCCGAAGGGGGGCGTATACTTGGTTTCGAAGTAGCGGGGCACAACTGCGTCCGCGTCGGGCGCTGCAGGAAAGGGTTACTATCCCTATGAATATTCTCGGTGAAGGCCGCTTTGTCCGGTTGGTGGAGCGAGATACCTATGAGTTTGTGGAGCGCATCGGGTGCACGGGCATTATCTCCGTGGTGGCCATCACGCCCGAAAACGCCATGGTCTTCGTGGAGCAATACCGCCACGCGGTGGAGTCCCGGACCATTGAACTGGTCGCGGGGTTGGTGGGCGATCAGGGGGAGGAGTCGCTCGAGACGGCGGTACGGCGGGAGTTGTTGGAGGAGGCGGGTTACGAAGCGCAGGGCCTGGAGTTTTTGATGGAGTGCCCGAGTGCCGGTGGCATCACGGCGGCTCGGGTCAATTACTTTCTGGCGCGGGACGTGGTGAAGGTGAATGACGGCGGCGGGGTGGACGACGAAGATATTACGGTCCATGTGGTGCCTACGGCGCAGGTGCACCACTGGCTGCAGGAGCGGAATCAGGCGGGCGTGCTGGTGGACCCCAAAGTCTATCTGGGGCTTAGTGTGGCGCTTCATGGATGGAACGGGAGCGGAGCCTGAGCCATGGGCGATTCCCACCGTCACATCGACCGGAACTTTGGCCAGGTCAGCCGCCCCGTTCAATGGGTGTCGAGAAAGATACTCCAACTATTTGGATGGCGCATCGCGGGCACCTTTCCCGAAGATGACAAGCTGGTGGCCATTTTCGCGCCCCATACGTCGAGCTGGGATTTTGCGGTTATTTATCTCATGGTGAATTCCTTCGGGGTGAAGGGAAATTTCTTCGCCAAACACACCTTGTGCCGCCCGCCCCAAGGCTGGTTCATGAAGGCGGTGGGTGCTATCCCGGTCGTGCGGCGGCGGACTCAGAATCTGGTGGACAGCGCGGTGGAGGCCCTGGCGGAACATGAGCGCTTTTATCTGGGCCTGGCTCCGGAGGGTACGCGTCGTTATACGGACCATTGGCGCACGGGTTTCTATCACATCGCCGAGCGGACCGGGGCGCGGATATTGTTGATGTATGCGGACTTCGAGAAGAAGGAAACGGGGATGGGGCCGGTGGTGACGTTGACGGGAGATATGGCGGCGGATTTTGAGGTGATCAAGGACTTCTATGCGGATAAGGCGCCGTGTATTCCAGAGAATCGCAGCGAAGCGGTGTTGGGGAAGCCTCGGGAGGAGTGAGTGGGGGCGTTAGTTGGTGATAAGTCTTTCGAACCATTCCGCGAGGTCTGACTCTTCCAACTCCCCACTGGCAAGCGAAAGAATCGTATTAATGATGTCCTCTTGGGATGGCGCGATACGAATTCCGTTCAGACGCAAGAATACCGTTGCGGCAACATAGGCGGCGCGTTTGTTGCCGTCTACAAATGGGTGATTCTTGGCAATGCCGAAGCAGTAGCTGGCGGC
>JAUIMA010000081.1 GCA_030432675.1 Candidatus Hydrogenedentota bacterium
TTCGTTTCTCCATGGATGTGCCCATGGAATTAACGTCCATCCATTTACATCTGGACCGACACCCCGGGCCTTTGCAGGGGAACTTTGAGCTGCCCGAAGGGGCCATTCCCATTACCATTTCCGTGGAGGAGAAGGGCGATGGTGTCGTCGTGCAGGTCTTTCCCGCCGTAAAAACTTCCGCATCCAGTTTCGAGCTGCGCCTCGCTCCCGGCAAGGCGGAACCGCCGGGGCGCACTAGCAAAAAACAATGGCTCCCGGGTTGGCTTCAGCGCGGTCGTGGGTGACGGCCAAGGCGTAAAGGCTGCGAAGACTATCCGACTCCTGACTGAGCAACGTAGTGTGCAGCAATCCTTCATCCGCGTCCGCCCCTCCGGAGTGCTCCCGGACAGCAGCACCCAATACGGTGCGCAGGGTGCGGTAGGGTGCGCCCGGTGCGCAGGCCCAGACCCCCAACACCAGGGGCAGCGTCGTGGTTTCTTTCCACAGTAGGCCAAGATCGTGTCCCGGCTGTTCGGCCATTGTTCGGCCCAGATCACCACTGCACAGGAGCGATGTCGACTCTCCAGACATAGATGCCACACGAGCCGGAGGGGTAAGATCCCGGGCGAGGAAAAGCAATTCCAGGATGGGCCACAGGTGTCCGGCATCCGGATGAACCTGAACTTCCGTGATCGATTCCAGCGGCTTCGGGCTGATCAGGCGCTCCGTACCTGTCGCACCATGGGCCGAAATACCAATTCCAGGAAGGAGGCGCGTCTCCGGGGCGCGTAGCAGGAATGACGGTGGTACAAAGACACACCCGTGCTGCGCAAGCGCCGACCCATCCGACTGGTCGGCGGGCAGGGCATGCAATTGGAGATCGTGGCGCTGCTGAAGCCCCGAAATCAGCGGGGCGGTGTAATAGACATCGGGGTAGGCCACCGAGACAGGCGTAGGGGGCTCAAACTGCATGCAAATACTCCAGGTTAGGCGTGGCCCATTGTCGGCTGCCGTGCGCGGACATGTCAACGTGCAATACCGGATTTACAGGTGATTGACGGTCTCGGGATCGTGTAAGCTGGGTCGGGAGAAACCATGATTATAGCAGGACTTACCGGTGGTACGGGTGCCGGAAAATCAACCGCCGCCCGCCGCTTTGAATACCACGAAATACCGATTGTCGATGCCGACCGAATCGGCCACGATCTCATCGCCCCCGGGGGCGACGCGACCGCCGAAGTTATCGCTGCTTTCGGCGAAGATATCCTGTCGTATGGTAAAATTGTACGAGAGAGACTGGGCGCACGGGTATTCGCCGATGCAGAGGCCCTCGCGACGCTCAATAGGATTATGAAACCCCGGATTGCCCAAGCCATTGCCGCCCAATGTGCGGCCCACGGAGATGCCGGCGAGGCCGTCTGCATGGTGGATGCCGCGCTCCTGGGAGACAGCGGCACCCGCGAACCCTGGCTGGACTGTCTGGTCCTCGTGAGTTCTCCCGAGGCAGACCGCGTTGCTCGCCTGGTCGCGCACCGTGATATGGCCCCCGAAGCCGCATGGGAGCGCGTCCGCGCCCAGGTGGACCCCGAGTCTAAACGGAAACTGGCCCATTGGGTCGTAGAAAACGATAGCACCCTGGAGGCACTACATCGACAAGTGGATGAGGTAGCCCAGGCCCTGCGTGAAATGAAAGTACCCTGAAACCATGATTCGCTGTGATACCTGTGGAAAACTCATCGACGCATCGAAGGGCGTGACGACCTGTCGTGCCTGCCGTGATGCGGCGTTGATGCAGGCATCCGAAGACTCCCCGCCCACAGACGGGGCGGAGCAAGCGAAACAGGAACGGGAAGAGCCCGTCGATCCGTTGTTGGGCGAAAGCCCCTGTGGGCGTTGTCGGAAGAACCGCGCTATGGTCGATTCGGAGTTTTGCCTTACCTGTCAATTGGAGTTGCTGAGTATCCTGGGGGATGCGGCGCACGACCTGACCAAGGCACCTCCGCCTCCACCCAAGCCGCCTGTTTCCAGCTCCGTCAGTCTCATGAATGATTTGGAAGGCAAACGGGAGCGCACCGCGACGAGCCATATTCGAATCGTGGGTGCCGCGAAGTTGAAATAAGACAACCCGCCCCGGGGCCAAAGGGCGAAGCAGACCACCGGCTTTCCTTAACGAAGCGACTATTCCTGTGTTATACTCGCTCCGCCTCAACCCCGGAAAGCCCTGCATGAAAAAGAATTTACAGATCATTCTTGGATTCGGAATTGGTGCCTACCTCATCTGGCTCCTCTTTCACGACACCGACTGGCCCGCCGTTGGGCATGCGCTTCGTGAAGCCAACTGGTGGTGGTTGGCCCTCTCCTTCTCCCTGGTGTTCGTAACCTTCCTGACCCGGATTAAGCGATGGGGATACATCGTGCGCACGGCCCAGCCCGTTCCATTTCGCGCAATGTTCAGTGCCACTCAGATTGGTTTTTTGGGGAACTTTACCCTGCCCGGTCGGGTGGGGGAAGTCATTCGTGCTGTCGTATTGTCACGGCTGACCGGCATGACCTTCAGCCGTTGTTTTGCTTTTGTGGCACTCGATCGGGTGACCGACCTTTTTGGTCTCATCGTGGTCATGCTCATCTCGGTGAGCGTATTCCATCCCACCGAGCCCATCGTGCTCGAAGAGCTCAGCGAACCCATACAGCCCGACGCCATTCGGCTGGCAGCCTTCAGCACCGGGGTGGTAATGGTAGGGATTATCGCGGCCTTCGTGCTCCTCTATATCAACAAGGGCTTCGCACTCAAGGTGGTTTCCGCCACGGTGGGGCGCGTGTCCGCCCGGCTTTCCGCTCAGCTTGAAGCCATGTTGGCCCAGTTTGCCGATGGCATGCATGTGTTTAAATCGCTGGGTGATATGAGCCGCGCCATCGGCTGGTCCCTCATTACCTGGACCATCGGTACCCTCTGCTACTACTGCGTGCTGGAGGCCTTCGCCATCGAAGCGCCGTGGTATACCTCGGTAATTGTCATGGCCTTTCTGGCCGTGGCCATCAGCATTCCAAGCACCCCCGGGTTCGTTGGCCCCTTTCATATTGCCATCGTCGGGGCCGTTGTGGTCGTAGCACCTGATACCGACCGGGATGTGGCCCGTGCGGCGGCTCTCCTGGCCCACCTTATCAATACGGTGCCGGTCTGGATCACCGGGGGAATCTGTCTGTATACCGAAAAACTCGGGCTGCTGGAGCTGCGCCGCCAAGGGACCCAGGTGGAAGAAGATGGCGAAAATACGGCGACGGGCACACCGGTCCGCGAATCCTGACAGCGGTGAGTCGGTAACACGAAACCCGACTATGGCCGTTCTTGACGATCTTCCCGGCTTAAGAATCCATCGCCATTGCGGTCGCGGTGGTTGAAACGGGCCTGATTCATGTTCGGGAAGGCAACACGCGCCTCGTCAAAAGAGAGTTTGCCGTCCTTGTTCTTGTCGGCTTGCTGAACTTTCCCGCGAATAGCTGCGGGAGCCGGGGACGGCGCCTTCTTTTTATTGGAGTTCCGGGCGTCGGGCGTCGAAGTAAGGTCCGTTGCGCCCAGGGCACCGTTCTTGTCCCGGTCCAGGGCACCAAACGTGCTCGCTGGAAAGCCGGGTTTGTCGTGCTGAATCTCCGCCAGCGTAACATCCCCACTCTTATCCCGGTCGTGAGCTGCCAATAGCTTAGCCACATAGCGCTCCCGCTCCTTACGATCGGCCGTTCCCTTTTGGGCATTGTCCCGCTGAGGGCGGGGCACCTCGGCACGCTCAATGAGTCCGTTACCATTTTTATCCAGCGTCTTGAACTGCCCTTCCGTGAACGCAGGGCGAACTGCCGTGAGCTCCTCCCAGGAGACGCTTCCACTTCGGTCCCTGTCGGCCGCACGGAATACCGCCATGGGGCTGGCATTTTCACCAAGCCGAGCGGACGTGGGGGATTCGTCGGCCGCACCGGCGACAAATGGAAGACCAGCGAAAGCAACGAAACAACAGCCGAGGAGGCCAGGGCGGTATGAGGACATGGGGGGATCTCCAGGGTTAAGTGTCTCCGGTGGGACCCTTCAGGCGACCGGAGCGCATCGACAAATCCTATTCAGCACGTTGAACACCAATCGCGCTCGAGAGTTCCGCCTTTTCGCACGCGCGGCCTTCTGTGGTTGAACCGGCAACCGATGAAGACTACAATCGCCACGAGTCCCCACCCCGGTGGGCCGCAGGCAGTTATTTCTCAGGAGTATTTTCGTGAATTTAGATGAATTGAAGCAAGCGTTCGTTGCCCGATATCCCGGAGCAGGGGAACCTTTCGTCTGCCGGGTGCCCGGTAGAGTAAATCTCATGGGCGAACATTTGGACTACAACGGCCTTCCCGTTCTCCCCATGGCCATCGACCGGGCAATCTACCTGGCTTTTGCTCCAAATCGGGACGGAGAATTCCGCCTGGCCAACCAGAATCCGGCGTACCCGGACGTTTCCTTCGAAAATAGTGCAGACATCGCCCCTTCTCCCGGCGGGGCCTGGGAAAACTACGCCAAAGCGGCGGTCCAGGGCCTCAATCAAAGTCTGTCGGTAGAAGAATATCCGGGCCTTGATGTACTCCTCGATAGCGACTTGCCCGATTCGGCAGGACTCAGCTCATCTTCCGCACTCGTCGTGGGGTTTGGGATGGCCTATCTCGCGGCACTCGGCTTCACCCTGGGCGAAGACATTCCCCGTCTCAAGCTCGCAGGCATCCTTGCGGGTGCGGAACACTACGTGGGCACGGCCGGAGGGGGTATGGATCAGACGGCTATCCTCATGGGCGAAGCGGGCAGTGCAATCCGGATCAACTTCATTCCGTTTCAGGTGGATCCCGTACCGCTTCCAGACGGGGTGGCCGTAATCGTCTGTGACTCCTTGGTGAAGGCGACGAAGACCGGGGATGCGCAGCAACGCTACAACGCGGGCCCCGCCAGTTGCAGTCTGATCGCCGCACTTATCAATGCCCACTTGCAAGCCGAATTTGGAAACGAATTTGAAATCGAGTGCCTTGGCGAGCTTTGGTATGGCTCGCTCTGCTTCAATCGGACGGAAGTAAAGCAATTGCTGGACACGGTACTGCCGGAAGCCCGAATTGCCCCGGATAAAATCGCCAGGCGACTGAACATGCCCGTCGCGCAGGTGCGGGAGTACTGGCTGGATAGCATGCCCGACGAGCCCGAGGGACTTCCCTTACAGGCCCGGGCCCGCCATGTATTCAACGAATACTATCGGGTGATGGAAGGGAGAGATGCCTTGCTCGCGGGGGATGTGACGACCTTCGGGCGATTCATGAATGCTTCTCAGCAAAGCTGTGCCGACGATTACGGTATCAGCACGCCCGAGTTGGATGCCCTGTGCGCCGCATTACGCGACGCGGGTTGCCTGGGTGCGCGCCTTACCGGTGCGGGCTTCGGAGGGGCCGTGGTTGCCCTGGCTCCCGCCAAAGAAGTCGATCGTGTGCTTCGGGAAATTAAAGAAAGCTACTACAGAAAAGTAGTGAAGTGGGAAGGGGCAATACCCGCTTTTTGCACTACTGCGGGTGCGGCAGCTCGGTATAATTCGTAGTATGCGCATTTTGGGCGAGGGTTGCATTATTTCCCTATTTGCCCTAGAATAGGAAAGGAGAAATCGATTGCAGTGTGAAGTGTAGGTCTCAAGAATGGTGTGTGGTCACGGTGTAGGGCCAGCGGGAAGGGGAGGTCGCGCAGCACCACTCCAACGAGGCGGGTACAGTATAGGAGCATGCTATGCAATGTCCTGGGCATCCAGCAAGAGATGTGATCGGGTACTGTAGTGTCTGTGGGGATTTGGGGTGTGAAGATTGCGTCCAAGAGTTTGAAGGGCAACTCTATTGCCAGACCCACGCGAAACCCTTTCGCGAGGCGATTGAGAAAAAACAGAAGCACGATGCGCAGTTGGCCCGACCGGAGCGTCAGCGACTGGTCGTTCGCACCAATGACGGGGAAACCTTCTTTGGCGTGTGTTTCGCCCTCAATGTGAAGAACGAGCATTTTCACCTGGACCTGGTCGACAAACGCGGACAACCGCAGGGGAAGACCCGGCGGGTGCTGTTTCGTGATTTGAAGGCCGTCTATTACGTCAAAAGTTTTGACGGAAACTTTGACCACTCGATCGTCTACCGCGAACCCCACTCCATGGGGCCCGCGATTGTAGTCGAGTTTAGTGACGGCGAGGTGCTGCGGGGATATATGTTCAACAACTATCGCGAAGACCAACCGCGATTCTATGTTATTCCCGAGGATGAAAAATCCAATAATATCAGTGTGCTGGTGGAGCGGGCTGCGGTGAAGGGGGTGTATGATCCCAAAGACTACCGCGAGCAGAAACACAATCTGTTGGAGAAATATCTCGAGGAGCATTGTGTGGAGGGGATGGGCAAGGAAGAGTGCACGGCGGATTTCTATTTTCATCAACACGACTATCAACGGGCCGTTAAGCACTATCGTGCGCAGATTCGTGAGAGTGGTGACATGCCGCGCTTGACGAAAAAGATGCACTCGGCCCAATATAATATTGGCATCAACCACATCAAGGCGCATCACTACGAGCGTGCCCTGGAGTATATGGAAGCCATACTGGCGACGGATCCGGACAATGCGAAGGCCAATCAGAAGGCCGTCAAACTGCGCTCCGCAATTGAGCGTCGGCGTAAGCATAAGTTGGAGCATTCACGTCGCGACTAGTTCAGACAGGGAGCGCATTGGGTATTGCCCGCAGGTCAACGACCTGCGGGCTCTTTCTTTGAAGGCGCGGTGGCACGTAGTACGACATGGATTCACGGTCCCGGAATGACATCCTTTCCTTTATTTGTCTGGATTCGGTACACTGCGCGAAGGGGTGGATGTTGGTTTGACCGGTGAATGGGAGACGTCTCGTGGCGGAAGGCAATAGTGTACGTGCGCAGTTGGAAGCGCGGGAATCAGCCATACTCAGTCCCTATGCGGTTCGTTCTGCTGATTCCAGAGGCCGGGATACGCCCGATACGGAAGACGATTACCGGACCGCCTTCCAGCGGGACCGTGACCGCGTGCTCCATACAAAGGCATTTCGTCGCCTGAAACGAAAGACACAGGTGTTTTTGGCGCCCACCGGCGATCACTTTCGCACCCGTCTGACCCATACCCTGGAAGTCGCCCAGATCTCGCGCACGGTAGCCCGCGCGCTGTTCTTAAATGAGGATCTGACCGAGGCCATAGCCCTGGGTCACGATCTGGGACATACACCTTTCGGACATGCCGGGGAATCGGTGCTCAATGAAGTGTATGAGCCGGGCTTTTTTCATTTCGAACAAAGCTTGCGGGTCGTTGAGAAGCTGGAGAAACGCCGACACGGCGCGGGGCTCAATCTCACGTGGGAGGTGCGAGATGGCATTCTCTACCACTCGAAAGGAAAAGCCGTGCTCCTGGGCCGAGCCAGCGACGGGCCCAACACGCTGGAAGGGGCCGTGGTCAGCGTGTGTGATGCCATCGCCTATATAAACCACGACATCGACGACGCTATTCGTGCCGGAATCATTGGCGTGGGGGACCTTCCCAGAGATGCGATTCGCGTGCTCGGTGTGCACACGTCGCAACGAATAGACCGCATGGTTGTGGGCCTCATCCAGGGGAGCCAGGATGGTAAACTGGGCATCGTGGCCGAAGTCCTGGAGGCCATGAACGCATTGCGCGATTACATGTACGCAGAAGTCTACCCCTGCGACGCCATCGACAGGGAGATTCGAAAGGCCAAGAAGGTACTGAGAGAACTCTACTTTCACCTTCTCGAAGATCCGGTGTCCGAAATTGTCGAGGCCGACCCGAACGATTCGCTCGAACGCCGGACCGTGGATTTCGTGGCAGGGATGACCGACGAATTCGCCCTCCAACTCTACCAGCAGCTCTACGTACCCAAGCCATGGTAATGTCACCTTCAGACTATTTCGGTGCGAAGGAATCGCCGGTGGGCGTCGTATCGGGTTCCGGTCTCAACTTACGCAGTCTCCTCGATGAAGAGGCCGGGGCCGTGAGCTTTTCGGAAGTGCTGGGGCTCCCGGGCGCCGCCGTGAAAGGGCATGATGGCATCTTTCGCTTTGGTCGGTGTGGCGAGGTGCCGCTCATTCTTCAATCGGGACGGATTCATCTCTACGAAGGCCATCCGCCCGCATCCGTCGCGTCGACCGTCGATGCGCTCCATCGTTTCGGGGTCCGGCGTCTCCTGTTGACGAATGCCGTCGGCGGACTCTCGCCGGACTTGCCACTCGGGGCGCTCGTGGGGGCCACGGAAATCAAGGCCTGGCCTTTCCGCCATCATCGCTTTTCGTTTTCGGGGCGACCTGCCGTGATGGTGCCAGGGTGCGACGCGGAAGGCACGTACTACTGGATGCATGGACCGTGTTACGAGACACGCGCAGAGATTACCGCCTTACAGCGGCTGGGCGGGTTGACCGTGGGGATGAGTCTACCCCTCGAGCTGGAACGCTGTGAAGCGCTGGGTGTTGCAGGGGGCGTGGTGTCCTGCGTGACCAACGACTGCACCCAGCCCCAGGCCGTGGTGACCCACGATGAAGTGGTGAGGACAGCGGAGAAGGCTTCGACCCGTCTGGCAGCCTTGTTGCGTCGCTGTATTAATGATTGGAAGGTGGGGGCGTGAGGGCCTACCCTGCTTCTTCCTCAGAAAATACCTGGGCGCTGAAACGGTAGAGTTGGGAGTCGCCCCGTTGCCACGCGTCGGGTTCGGCACCTGCTTTCCGACAGACCCCTTCCAGAAAGGCCTCCAGATTCCAGCCTTGCTCCTGCGGCACCTGTGGAAGCAGTAAACCGCCTCCCTTGGAGCCCGCGTGATCGAGGTACAGCCCGTCACGGCCCAATACGATCTCGTCCACATTCTCAACGGGGATGAAGGGCAGGCCCGGCGTACTGCCAGGGCAAAGGGCGGAAATCTCGATACGGATAGCCGCCAGTTCTTCGGTCGTGACGGGTGGAAACCGGGGATCCCGGGCGGCCGCGTTGATCGTGTTGTCCCGCACCGCTTCGGCCAGGCTTTCCAGATTACGGGTGTGCCCAATACAGCCTCGGAGCTTCCCCGCTGCCCGTAGGGTGACAAAGGCACCATGACGCGCCCGAAGTTCTTCGGTTAACGCGTAGCCAGACAGTTCCAGGCGTTGTTTCGTCTGGACAAATTCGGACAGGGAATCCCGTGCAATACGCAGAAGCAACGATGTTTCGGATGGTGTCAAAAAATGGGTCGGCGTATGCGTCATTCACCGGACTTCCGAATGTTACTCAGGTTTGTTACCGTTTTGCGCGCGGGTTCTAAGGCAGGCTTCGATTTTTCGGAGGCCTTCTCCACGGGAGCCGCTACCACCGGTTTGGGACGGGGCTTGTCAGAGAGATAAAAGTTCATCGACCCGTAGCTTACGCTGCGATTCTCATCGTTATAAAAGCGGCCCGAGAGTTCGTGACCAAGCATCGTCCCCTGCGCCCGGGAAGGCAGCAATTTCAGCAATACGCGTAGCGCATTCAGGCCACAAATGGGAGCACGTGAACGGGTGACGAAGTCCTCAAACTCGGCCGTGTCGTTCATCGCCAGCCGCTCAAACCCGGTTTTGTCCAGGGCTTCAATTTTCTCAAAGATGTTGTCGTTGAAAGGCCGATAACTGAAATCGTTGCCGAAATGGGTGAAGTCCGTACTGACGACGACCAGGGTCTCCCGGTCGATCTGCTTCTGCAGGATACGGGCCACGGCTTCTGCGCGACGCTCATCATAGCGATCCGCCCCGTCGTTTAATTTGCCAACTAATACTGGAATCAGCTCAAAATCTCCCAGTTGCTCCTGCAGAAAGGGAAGGATGATTTCGATAGAGTGCTCGTACTCATGCAGGGGCTTGCGCTCGCTCTCGGTCAGGAAGCCGCGCTGCAAGTGGGCATAGCGCATGGAACGTGCCCCAAAAAGCGAGGAGTAACAGAGTGTGCGGACCGCCTTCTGGTCTAAGGGGACGAGGCCCATGGGGGTGGCATAAGCGTCGACTGCCGCAATGGAACAATCCTCAAAGGCCATCTCGGCGTGGGAAGCGCCCAGAATGATGACGCGCTTGAATTGCCCCTTCTTGAGGTGTTTGAAGGACTCTGCCGCCACCTTGCCGGAAATGCCATAAGGACCGTGGGGCACGATACACGCTAACAGGGGCTCGGTCGGGGCAGGGGCCGTCGCCTCGTCGAGAAGGCGACGGACGCTTTGCTGCAGGGCCTCCGGTGTCTCGGGGAAGAGCTGTCCGGCGCTCACGCAAAGGCGAACACCACCGCTGGCGGCGTGCACCGCGAAGGCGGAGAGTATGAGGGGGGTGAAAACCAGGTAAGTTACGAGGCGCATGGGGGTAATTCCTCCTGCCGGGTTGTTCTGTCGGAAGCGCACTACCGCTAACGATAGCATAGCCCGTTTCAAAGCACAAAGCTGTAAGCAAAATGCATCTTATGCTTGTAGTCCAGCCCCACCCGGCGTATACTGAAGGCGAAGTGGCCGGGACGCCTGGCACACGACAGGCATCAGGATTTCCTTCCCGGCTTGGAGACGCAGAAACCCGCTTGGAGGGCATGCTCATGCCAGCAGTAGACCCCGGAAAGGAACGGAATGTTGGAATTGTAGGTCATAGCGGCGTCGGGAAGACTATGCTCTTGGAGCACATTCTTCACGACGCCGGTATTACGACCCGAATGGGATCGATCGAAGACGGGAACACCGTCACCGATTATCTGGAAGAGGAAATCGAACGCAAACACAGTATTACCATGAAACTGTGTCATGTGGAATGGCGGGGGGATCGCATCCACTTTGTCGACCACCCGGGCTATATCGACTTTCAAGGGGAAATCGCCGCCTCGTCGCCCCTGGTTGACGGGCTGGTGATTTTGGTCGATGCGACGACAGGTGTACAGGTCGGCACCGATATCGCCTGGAAGTACGCGGAGAAATACAATGTACCCCGGGCCTTCTTCGTAAACAAGTTGGATCGGGAGCACACCGATTTTTTTCAGGTCGTGGCAGGCCTCAGGGAAAGCTATGGGAAACAGTGCGTGCCCCTGGTAATTCCGATAGGAAGTGGGGGAAAGCTGGAGCGGGTCGTCAATATATTTGACGGGGATACCCATGATATCGCCGACCAGATTGCCAGCCTGAAAGAGGAAATGGCCGACGCCGTCGCAGAGACCGATGACGCCCTCATGGAGAAATACCTGGAGACGGGCGAGCTCACGCCCGATGAATTTCACAAGGGGCTCCACGATGGCATTACGGCGGGTAAGATCATGCCCATCATTGCAGGGAGCGCAAGTCAGTACCTCGGCGTTGATGAGCTGCTCGACGTCATCGCCGAATCCTTTCCCAGTCCATTGGACCGCCACGTCCTTGTACAGAATGGAGAGGCCTCTCCCAAAGAGTTGCCGGTACGGAAAGAGGAGCCATTTCTGGGGCAGGTTTTTCGGAATGTGGTCGATCCTTACGTAGGGCACCTGACGTTTTTCAGGGTGCTCACCGGTACCCTGCAATCGGATAGCGAATTCTTTAATGTGAGCACGGGTAACAAAGAGCGCACGGGCAAGATTTATCTTCTCAATGGTAAAGAGCAGACCGTGGTGGACGAAGTGGGCCCGGGTGATTTGGCCGCCGTCACGAAACTGAAACACACCCACTTTGGCGATACGATTGGTGCCTTGGGTTCTACCTACCGACTGCCCGAAATAGAGATGCCACCCTCCATGGTAAAGCTCGCGATCTCCCCCAAGACGCGAACCGACGAGGACAAAATCGGTGATGCCCTTCACCGGTTGGCAGAGGAAGATCCGACCTTCTCCCACTACCGGGACGAGGCAACGGGAGAACACGTCATCCAGGGGACGGGGGATCTGCAATTGGAGATTCTACTTGACCGGATGAAGCGTAAGTACAACGTCGAAGTTGAGACCTCCACCCCGCAAGTCGCCTATCTCGAGACCATCAAAGGTAGCGCAGAGGCCCAGGGAAAACATAAGAAGCAGACGGGGGGCCATGGCCAGTATGGTGATGTTCATCTCCGTGTGAAAGCCCGAGAGCGGGGAAGTGGATATGCCTTTGTGGATAGCATCGTGGGCGGCGTTGTGCCCCGACAGTATATTCCCCACGTGGATAAAGGGGCCCAGGAGGCGCTGGCAAAGGGCGTCATTGCGGGCTTTCCCGTCGTCGACGTGGAGGTAGAGCTCTTTTTCGGCTCGTTTCACAATGTGGACTCCTCGGAGATGGCCTTCAAAATTGCCGCCTCCATGGCAATACAAAAGGCCATTAAGAATGCCCAGCCCTGCCTGCTGGAGCCGGTTGTAGAGATTCGCGTGGTGATGCCCGAGGAATACATGGGTGATATCAACGGCGATCTCAATGGGCGACGAGGCCGTATTATAGGGATGGAGACGGTCGGTGCCGGCCGACAATGTATTCATGCCCTTGTGCCAGAGGCCGAGGTGCTACGCTATGCGACCGAGTTGCGTAGCCTGACGCATGGTCGCGGCAACTTCGAGCGGACACCCCACGGGTACGACGAGGTGCCCGAGCATCTGGCCCGCGGATTGATCGATAGCTACAAGAAAGCACGCGCCGAAGGGACCACCTAGTCAGGTACGCCATCGATGGACGTAGATTTGTAGATTATTTGCGTCGAAATGGCATCAATTCCCCAAAAATAGGCCGAAAAAGAAAATAATTGATTTTATAGTTTTTGTGCCGACTATGAGGAGTCTATCCGCAGTGCGGAGCCCAACAATAGAAAAAATAACTATCGAAAATGCGGAAATTGTAAAGTGTTTACTCTTCTCCCCGGAGGCCTGCTAAGTATAACGGAGAGCGGTACTTGACAGAATTAAAAAACGTCGGGTACCATTGCGGTAACCATTCCATATGGGTGTATCTTGGGATGCCCGCGAATGGTTGATTGAGGAACGTAACGGAGGTGTGTGGCGCACTCAAATGGCCACCATCACCCCCTGCAATTTTTATTAAACAGCGTCAACAAGGCTGGGTAACTTGTTTAGCGATAGCGTGACGTAGGTATAAGAATAAATAGAAGTGCGATGTATAAACATGGTTTCCCAGCACCAAAAATCCACGAAAGGGGTTTGATAATGAGAAGAACAGGAATGTGGCTAAGCGCAATAGCCATGGTAATGATGGCCGGAACGGCTTCGGCTATTACGGCTGACGGTGACTGGAATGACTGGTTCACCTACGACGGCAACCCGTTCCCGGATTGGGATCAGGCTGCCGCTGCGGGTAGCCTCGTCAATCCTGCCATCCGTTTCCAGGACGATTCCGATTGGGATGCCTGGGGTGGACAGGAATACGACATCGAGCAGATCTTCTACGTGTATGAAGATGCGGACGTGAACGCCTTCACCGGTGGTAAGCTCTACATCGGTCTCGTTTCGGGCTACAACCCGAACGGCCCGGACTTCTTCGGTAGCGAGTTTCCTTCTGGAGACATGTTCGTTGGCTTGGGTCCTGACCCGGACTTCGATCTCGCGGTTGCGACCGACGACGACGAAGCCCGCTTCGGCAGCACGTGGATCAACGCTGGCTGGTCCATCATTGACCCCGCTCCCTTCACCTCCAATACGCCTTACCGTATTGACGAAGGTGCTGGTGGTGTGATCGAATATGGCACGGGCTTGGCCTCTGGTCTTGGTTCGACCGTAGCTTGGGGTAAAGGTGTGGACGGTTCCGCCCACAACTTCCTTGAGATCTGCATCGACCTTAACGGAGACATGGAACTGCTCATCGACGATGGTCTCGGTAACGGCGGTCTTACGCTGCACTGGACCATGGCGTGCGGTAACGACGCCATCGACGTCATTGATGATACGCCCCTTGCTCCCGTTCCTGAGCCCACCACGATGGTGCTGCTTGGAATGGGCGTGCTCGGCATGGCGCTTCGCGCCCGTCGCCCGGTCTGCTAATTTCAGCCCTCTGAAGAATAGCTAGCTAGCGAACAATAGAAAATATACCTACGAGTACTCTCGGGCGACTCACCTTCGGGTGGGTCGCCCGTATCGTTTGAGTAGAGTCGCCCCCGCCAATCACGTGAACCTGACCGGGGCGCTCCGTCGTTTTGACGTGCGGATGCTCTTCTCTCGTGGAATAGACGATCACGTAGGGGCTAATGTAAGGGCGTAAGGGCCCGAAACGAAGTCCGGGGGAGCGGATAGATGACGGCCACGGAGCTAATCGACCGTTTCAAGCGCGCCTTGCTCGCCATCGTCGTGCTGGTGATGGTGGGGCCGGTACTGCTCTACAGCGTAACGCCTTCGCTCTACTATGTGGCGGATGACGGCTTAATCACCGTCTATATCAAATCTCTTGAGGAACCGGTCGTAATTCACTGTCCTGACTTTCATGTGGGCCTCGAAGAGATTTCCTTGCGGGGACACTACGCATCCTCCTACAAAACGTCCATTCAGGGGGCCTTCAAATACATCCTGCTGCGAGGGGTTAGCACGTTGGGCCCCGTTACCTTCAACATCGACAGCGTCGACGGTAGCGAGACGGGCACCGTGATCATGCAATCGCAAGACCACCCGATAGTGCCTCAGGCCTTCGTCCATATTGGCCGGTCTCATATGGAAAAGAAGATATCCGTTGGAGAAGAGACCTATGCGGTGGAAGTCGTGTGGCACGGCGCAGTGAATGCCGAGCGACCACCCCTCAAGGCGGTTCAGGTAGACGGGAAACCCATGCCCCGCCGATTTACCGCCTGGGGCGTGATCTGAGCGCCACGTTATGCGATGATGGCGTCCCAATACCATCTCCTATAACTATCATTACTGAATCGAAGAATCCCGCTCATGCCTAAGAAAGATCCCAGTCAGGAAGCCCTTGACGCGCTGAGGGCCATGGAACAGGACGAGCCCACGGAAGCAGGCATCGATCACCTGCGCAAGCTCCTCGAACACCGCAGCAATCATGTGGTGGGGCGGGCGGCGCGGCTTGGGGGAGCTTGGAAGGCCGGGCGACTTGTCCCGGATTTGCTGCGTGGGTTCGATTATTTTCTGAAGGACCCGGTGAAGCGCGATCCGGGCTGTGTTGCTAAACGAGCTATCATTGAGGCCCTCGTGGCGCTGGAACATCGCGAGCCGGAGGTTTACCTATCTGGCGTCCGGCATGTACAGCCCGAGCCCGTATTCGGGGGAAGCGAAGATACGGCGGCGGTGTTGCGCGGCGTGTGCGGTGAGGGGGTGCTGGAATGTCGGTACACGGACAAATACCTGGTGTTGGCCGATTTGGTGATGGATGTCGACCCACGTACCCGGCGGGTTGCCGTTGAGAGCCTGGGACGCACGGATACGCCCGAGGCCGAATTGCTCTTGCGGATGGTGGTTCTCGCCGATCGTTTGGGTGATGGGGGGGCACCCGGTCGCCTGCGACGGCCCGATGAGGAAGATGCCGATATTATCGCCTCGGCACTACAAGGGCTGATGGCGATTGCGCCCGACCGCTCCCTCGAGTTTGTCGCGTCCTTTCTTCGTTCTGACAAGGATACCGTAGCGGAAGGGGCCGCCTTGGCCATCGGGGAGGCGCGGCTGCCCGCGTCATTTTCCATCCTGCGTCGGGCCTATGAAGCCCCCGGTGGGCCGGACCTACTCCTCTTTCTGCTGCCCATGGCGCTGACACGGGATGAACAGGCCATCGAATTTCTCTTGCGGGTCGTAGAAGATGAGGCCACACCTTACGC
>JAUIMA010000669.1 GCA_030432675.1 Candidatus Hydrogenedentota bacterium
CTCCTGATTCTGAACACCCCACCCCCTCTAAACCCCGCGCCACCTCCAGCAGGTGGCTTTCTATTCGGCGCATCGTACGCATGCTCTGGGGCACCGCCCGCGTGGTTCCGCCCTACTACTTCGGCCAGTTTCGCTACAAGACCGAAAAAGAACGTATCGACCTGCTCTATCAGGGCACCCAGGACTGGCTCTCCGCCATGGCCCGGGCTATCGAGATCGATGTCACCGTGATCGGCGATCCCCCCGCCAAGGGCTCCTTCATCGCACCCAATCACACCACCTACGCCGATATCTGCGCGCTCCCAACGGCCACCAGGGTGTGGTTTGTGTCCAAAGCGGACGTACTGAAATGGCCCCTCTTCAACTGGCTCTTTAAGTTCTCCCGCAACCTCACCGTCGACCGAGACGATATCCGTTGTCTCCGCGAGACCAATCAGGCCATCGCCCAGCGTATCCAGGACGGCTATAACGTCTGTGTCTTCCTCGAAGGCACCACGTCCGGCGGAACCGACATTCTCCCCTTTCGGGGTCCCCTCCTCCAGCCCGCCCTCGACGGAGGCGTCGATGTCGTGCCCGTCTGTATCACCTGGCACGCCGACGATCCCGCCATCGACCGGGACAATGACCTCGCCTACTGGCGCGACCACCCCATGGGGCCCCATGTCTTTCGCTTTCTGGGCTTCCGGGGCATCCACTGCACCATTCAGTTTGGCGCGCCCATCAAAGCCGAAGGCGACCGCAAAGCCCTCGCCGAAAAAGTACGGGCAGCGGTCGTCGCCCTGCACGAATCGGGAACTGCACCGACATCGTAGACTTGGGGACTGCACCGACGTCGTGAGCGCGAAGCAGGGTAGTATCCGTCTTGGCGAACCCTATCATCCCCCAGTAACCACACCACTCGGAAGTCGGGGCTGTCCCCCTCCGATCCACGACGTCACCGGGGACTGCACCGACGTCGTAAGCCTGAAGCAGGATACTATCCGTCTTGGCGAACCCTATCCCCCCCAGTAACCACACCACTCGGGAGTCGGGGCTGACCCCCTCCGATCCACGACGTCACCGGGGACTGCACCGACGTCGTAAGCGCGAAGCAGGGTAGTATCCGTCCTGGCGAACCCTATCCCCCCAGTAACCACACCACTCGGAAGTCGGGGCTGTCCCCCTCCCCCGTGAACCTCTCCTCCAGAGGGGGACAGCCCCGACTAGCACGTTTTCCACCCTGCCCTGGGTAAACCTTTCCGCCAAGACACTGCCCGCACTACTGCCAAATCACCACGTCGGTGCAGTCCCCGCGGTGCCCGCGAACCTTCTGCCTGTTCTGGGTTCTCAGGATATACGATAATCGATGACACAGAAACTTTAAACACCTTCTCGCCCCCATTCGTTATAAGGGTAGCTACCTGCGGTGAGAGCAGCCATGGATGGAATATCCGGAGCAATCGATGAGCATTGATGACGCACGGCGTGCAGAACGGGTACGGGAGGCCTTGGACCGGTATGAAGCCCCCCTCATCCGCTATGCGACGCGATTAACGGGCAACAGCGAATTGGCACGGGATATCGTGCAGGATACCTTCGTAAAGCTCTGTACGGCGGATTGGACCAAAATTGAGGCCCACCTCGCCCCTTGGCTTTACCGGGTCTGCCGAAACCGGGCCTTCGATGTCCTCAAAAAGGAAAATCGTATGCAACCCCTGGCAGAAGGACAAGCAGAGGCCCGACCGGACACCAAGCCGGCCCCGGGTAAGGTGGCGGAGGGCCATGAGGCGGAAGCCCTGGTCCACGCCGTGTTGGCAGGACTCCCGGAGAAAAACCAGGAGGTCTTCCGCCTCAAATTCCAACATGAACTTTCCTACAAAGAAATCAGCGAGGTCACGGGCCATCCGGTGAACAGCGTTCGCTACATTATCCACACCACCCTGAAGACCCTCCGCCAACAACTCCAGGGCCGCCTCGATCCGGCCCTGGGCCAGTAAAGGAGTCTCCCCATGCGACTCGAACATGATGATCCCCGCCTGATGGATTATGTCCTCGGCGAATTGGACGAACAGGAGGCAGCCGAAATCGCGGCTGCCCTGAAAGCAGATGAAAACAAAGAGGCCAAGGCCCTTGTGGAGGAACTGCGCGGCGTGGCCGATACGACGCGCCGGATTCTCCTGGAAGAAGAAGGGGCTCCCGCGCTTACGGACCTGCAGCGACAATCCATCGTGGTCCAAGCGAAGGAAGTACCCGACAATGTGGTGGATGGAACCGCGTGGTGGGGTCGGGTTTCGACCTGGGTGGCGCTTGCCGCCATGATCGCAATTATCGCCGCCATTGGAACGCCCAACCTGGCGACGCTATCCATATCAGGGGATCGCTTTGCGGCATCAGTGCCCGAGCATGCTGGTGAACCTCCCCTTAGGACGGAATTCGAAAGCCATGACGGGCCCATTAGCTATAGTACGCATGACGTCCGCCTTCAGGAAGAAAGTGCGCCCCCGAATATTGAGCCAGCCCAAACCTCGAGTTTGCAAAACGTCGAATTGGACGGCTCTCTTCGAGTTCGTGGGCATTGGTTCGATTACGATGAAAACCTGGTTGATGAAGACGGCGATGGCGTAACCACTGCGGAATCGCGCACGCAGCTTGGTACCAAGGCGGAATTTACGGATGACGTCTCACCTTATATTGAGTATGACGCTTACAAAAGTTCGGGGAACACCGCCCCCCAGACCGAAGCCAACATTGTGGAGGCTAGGAACCGTCTCAACATCAACGCCAACCTGAGAGACGGGCTAAGCCTTTCCTACGAAACGGATGGAAGCCAACGAGAAGGCAACGTCCCAGCTGCCGAAGAAGAGCAGTGGTCTGAATACAACGTGGGTAACCTGACGGGCCAGCAG
>JAUIMA010000082.1 GCA_030432675.1 Candidatus Hydrogenedentota bacterium
AAACCGCCGGTCTGCTGGAACAGCATGACCCGGAAGCCATCGAAACCACTGTTGCGAAGGGCGAGGCGATACTCGGCCTCATACATGCCAAAGCGGCACGGCCCGCAGGAGCCTGCGGTGATATAGGTGTAGTCCCGGAGGATTTCCGTGGTAGAAAGACCCTGGTTGTCCCGCAGATCTTTCAGGTAATTGACGAGGGAGCCCACGGTAAAATAAGTGGGGTTGCACTGACCATTGTTGCCATATTCCTTGCCCGCCTGGAAATCGGCCTTGACCGGCGTGGGCACCAGCGAAAGGTTATAGCCCAGGGATTTAAAGGCGGAGCGAAGAAGGCGCTCGTGGCGTAAGGTCAGGCCACCAAAGAGGATAGTGGTGTTGTCCCGATCCTGTCGGGTGAATATCCGCTCTTCGGGGCGCTTGAAGTGTTTGGGCTTTTCCGTAGGAATTCCGGCCTCGGCATAGCGACGCTGCCGTTCTGCTTCCAGGTCAAGTTGGGGGGCGGTTTTCTGGGTCTCGGGAGCGATCGGGGGTGTGCTCATGGGCATCCGTCTCCTGCGCGGGGGTATGGCGCTTCGTTGGGATGCACCCCGCCCGTTGTGTAAAAGGCGCGGTGCCTGTCAACCGTTTTACAGGGCCAATACGACGTGTGACACACGCGCCGGGGACCCTCGGTCAGCCTACCGATACGCCCCAGGAAGCCCTGCGTCCTGCACCTTGATTTATAGCACGTCGGTAGACTGATCACAAGGTTTTACGGTCCGTTTCTTTTTTGCGCCCTGTGCCCTTCCTGTGCTATCCTGCCGCGATTGTAATTCCTGTAATACCTTCGTTTACCCTGAAATTTCACGGGACCCGCCCCTGCGGATTGCGGTTCCGATAATTGCTATCGTCAAGCCGGTTTTTTGGTGGATGGGTTGTGTTTCCACCCGAGTCAGCTGAGATAGCCAATGGATGGTGCATTATGGCTACGGCAAGAAAGCCCCTGGTAGCGGGCAACTGGAAATTGAACAAGACGGTTAGCGAAGCGGTGGAAACCGTGGACGCGTTGAAACCCCTCGTAAGTGGCGTAAGCAACGTCGACGTAGTGGTTTGCCCGGTTTACACGGCGCTCTACAGTGCAGCCCAGGCAGCAGCCGGCAGCAATGTGGAAGTGGGTGCCCAAAACGGCTACACCAAGGAAAGTGGTGCGTTTACCGGTGAAGTCAGCCCCCAGCTGATTAAAGACACGGGCTGCACGTGGGTCATTCTTGGCCACAGCGAGCGTCGTGAATACTTCACCGAGAGTGATGCGTTTCTCAATGAAAAGCTTCATTTCGCCCTGTCCGCCGGACTCAAGGTCATGTTCTGCATTGGCGAAACCCTCGAAGAGCGCGAAGGCGGCAAGATGGACGACGTCCTGACCCGCCAGGTCACCGAAGGGCTTAAAGGCCTCACGGAAGACCAGTTCGCCAACGTGGCCATCGCCTATGAGCCCGTCTGGGCCATTGGCACCGGTGTGACCGCCACGCCCGATCAGGCAGAGTCTGCCCACCTCTTTGTGCGCGGTCTGGTGCGTGATCAGTTTGGAGACGCCGTTGCTGACGGGCTTCGTATCCAGTATGGCGGTAGCGCCAAGCCGGATAATGCCGCCGAGTTGATTTCCCAGCCCAATGTGGATGGATTCCTCGTCGGTGGTGCCGCGTTGCAGGCCGATAGCTTTGCTGCAATCGTCAATGCCGTGAGTGCCCACGGTTAGTTTCAATAATCCGGGTGTTCCCCTTGTGGGGGGCCACCCTTCCATAAACACAGTTTGAACAAGTCGGGGCGACGGACGAGCCAACGCCCGAAACGTCGGGTCAGGGCCCTCGTTGCCCGCCAGATACGAAGAGGATTTTTTCTGCCATGATGGACATGATTTTCAGCGTGAACGCCCTGTGGTGGATCTTGCTTGCTATTTACGTGCCGAGCTGCCTGGGACTGGTAGTCATCGTGCTGCTCCAAAAGGGTAAAGGCGTTGGATTCGCTGGTGCCTTTGGTGCGGGTGGCGGTAGCGATGCGGTTTTCGGACCCCGCTCCTCCAAGAGCCTGCCCCAGCGTATTACCTACAGCATGGCGGGACTCTTCATGTTGCTCTCCCTGCTTATGTCCATGTTGTCGGGTAACCTCGGCAATAATGCGGCGCCCGAGTTGGTCGACGAGACCGGCATGAGTGCCGTTGACTCCGGTGCCCCTGCGGGTAGCCTGGGTGCCCTCTTCAATGAAGGTGGCGAGGCCCCTGCCGCCGCACCTGCCGAGACGACGGAAGAAGCCCCCGCAGCGACCGAAGAAGCGTCTGCGGAAGCAGCCCCTACGGCCGCCGCTGAGGTAAGCGTGGAAACGCCCATGCCGGAGTCCACGCCAGCCGCAGAAGCGCCTGTCGAAACTGCCCCCGCCGCGACGCCCGAAGCGCCTGCCGCTGAGGCACCTGCTGCAGCGCCGGAAGCGCCCGCTGCGGAAGCACCGGCTACTCCCGAAGCGCCTGCCGCAGAAGCACCGGCCGAGACGCCGGCTGCTCAATAGGTCACGTTAGTCAATTACATTTCGACGGTGTGTTTTCACAACAGTGAAAACACACCGTTTTCTTTTCTGAGGTGTGCCGCCGGGGCGGCCAGCGACACGGGGAGACCATGGGGGGGCTCATGTGTCCCATGAGTCCCACGGGTCCCACCTGTCCCACCCACCCCAATTCAGACCCCTCAGGCAACCCTTGGGCCCGCCAGAGTATTAATGTCCCCAGCCGCTGTGGCATAATTGGGCGATTAACCCTGTCCCTGCTGTGTGTCCCGTTGTTGTGGGTAACGATGTTGCCCCGGCCAATTTCGGGCCTTTTTTGTGTCCCCCAGATGGGGTCGCACCCTCGGACATGTGAAAAAGAAGGAATTTCTGGTGGATAAAATACTGGTTCGCGGTGGTAAGCCGCTTAAGGGCAGTGTGCAGATTCGCGGTGCCAAGAATGCGGCCCTGCCCCTCATGGCAGCCACGATACTCGCGGAAGATACCTGCGTACTCCACAACATCCCCTGTCTTCACGACATTTTCTCCATGGACAAGCTCCTGGCCGACATGGGCATGACCATCGACTTTACGGGCCGTTCCATGACCATGGAACCCCAAAATCTGCACAAGGCCGAGGCCCATTACGAGCTGGTGCGGAAGATGCGCGCCTCCTTTTTCGTCCTGGGCCCGTTGCTGGCCCGCTTTGGTAAATGTCGGGTTTCCCTGCCCGGGGGCTGTGCCATTGGCACCCGCCCGGTGGATATCCACCTG
Organism: Candidatus Hydrogenedentota bacterium; assembly: GCA_030432675.1. GTDB lineage: Bacteria > Hydrogenedentota > Hydrogenedentia > Hydrogenedentales > JAEUWI01 > JAEUWI01. Next base: position 3,286 of record JAUIMA010000082.1, read on the forward strand.
AAAGGCCTGGAGGCCCTGGGCGCTTCCATTCGCATCGAAGACGGCTACGTGGTCGCCGAAGGAAAACTGAGCGGGGTGAACTACGCCCTCGATTTTCCGAGTGTGGGTGCCACCGAAAATCTCATGATGGCCGCGACCCGTGCCGAAGGCGTGACCCGTCTCACCAACGTGGCGCGGGAGCCGGAGATCGAAGATCTGGCCCATTTCCTCAATGCCATGGGCGCGCGGATTTCTGGCGCTGGAACAGACCTCATCACCATTGTGGGCGTTGATGCCCTGGGTGGTGCGGAGCACATCGTGATGCCCGACCGTATCGAGGCGGGCACCTTCCTCACGGCGGGGATTGCCACCGGCGGCGATGTGACGGTATTGAACGCCAAAGCGGAGCACTTCCCCAATTTCCTGAAGAAACTGCAGGCCACGGGCGCCGTGGTGGAAATTCAGGGGAACAAGATTCGGGCCCACGCCCCCAATGGCATTAATTCGGTCGATATTACCACCCAGCCCTTTCCCGGCTTTGCCACCGACCTGCAAGCCCAGATGATGGTCTTGATGACACGGGCCAATGGGGTCAGCCGAATTAAGGAGACGGTATTTGAGAACCGTTTTATGCAGGTGCCCGAGTTGGTGCGCATGGGCGCGGATATCGATGTAGATGGCAACACGGCGATAGTGCGCGGGGTGAAGTCCCTGAGCGGGGCGCCCGTCATGGCCTCCGACCTGCGCGCCAGTGCCGCCCTCGTGATTGCGGGCCTGATGGCCCAGCAGGGGGAAACGGCCATTTCCCGGGTCTATCATATCGACCGGGGCTATGAACGAATTGAAGAGCGCCTGGTAGGACTGGGCGCCGATATAGAACGGGTGCGCGAGTAAGCGCACCACCAGGACAGGAATAAGCATGAAATCATTTGTGGTGCGAGATGACGCCAGCCTGGCGGAGGTGAAAACCTTTGTCATGGGGCATGGCGACAGTCAGCAGGTGGGACAGGGGCTCCAAGATAAACTTGACGCAACGCGCAGCATCGTGGATGTGGTCCGTGCCCAGGGCGACACCGCGCTGGCGGAGTTCACCGAGCGCTTTGATGGCGTGGCCCTCACGCCCGAGCAGTTTGAAATTACACCCGCTGAAATTGATGCCGCGTTGGCCTCCATTGCGCCCCGCATGCGCCAGATTCTCGAGCGTGCCCATGAAAACATCCGCAAGTTCCACAGTAAATCCCTTCGGGAATCCTGGGAAGAGACCCAGGAAGATGGGACCGTGTTGGGCCAGCGGATTACGGCCATCGAAAGTGCCGGCGTCTACGTGCCCGGTGGCAAGGCCTTCTACCCATCCTCCGTCTTGATGAATATCGTGCCAGCCCGGGTGGCCGGCGTAAAAGAGATCGTCATGGTTTCGCCGCCTTCCTACCAGGGCACCATTCACCCCGTCGTGCTGGCTGCCGCGAAGATTGCCGGTGCCACACGTATTTTTCGCGTGGGCGGTGCCCAATCCATCGCGGCCCTCGCCTATGGCACCGAGACCATCCCGGCCGTTACCAAGATTACGGGGCCGGGAAACACCTTCGTCACGGCCGCCAAGGCCCTCGTGCGGGGCACTGTGGAAATCGACAGTGAAGCCGGACCTTCCGAGGTGGTGGTCCTGGCCGATGACCACGCCAATCCCGCTTTTGTGGCGGCCGAAATGCTCGCCCAGGCCGAACACGATGAAGAGGCGACGGCAGTCTTGATTACCCCGTCCGAGCGCCTGATTGAAGAAGTCACGGCCTGTCTCACCAAAGAGACGGCCAAGTTGCCCCGTAAGGCGATTATTGAACAGTCCCTCGCGAATTGTGGGGTCATGATCCAGACCCGGACCATGGAAGAAGCGGTTGAACTCACCAACCTCTATGCCCCCGAGCACCTCAGCGTGCAGGTCGAATATCCCCGTAACCTGGTGGACAAGATCAAACACGCCGGTGCCATGATGCTCGGTCCCATGACCCCCGTGGCCGTGGGCGACTACTACGCCGGCCCCAATCACATCCTGCCCACGGGCCGGAAAGCGCGCTTTTCTTCGCCCCTCACGGCAGAAGATTTCCGCAAGGTCACCAGTGTGCTCTACTACTCCCGCGAGCGTCTCGAAAAAGACGCCGCCGACATCCGTGAATTCGCCGAGGCCGAGGAGCTCCAGGCCCACGCCCGGTCCATTGAGGTACGCCAATCGTGAAGTATGGCCGCGATATTTTGAAAGACGTCCACGGCTATGTGCCCGGGGAGCAGCCCCGGGGGCAACGGCTCATTAAGCTGAACACCAACGAGAACCCCTATCCGCCGTCGCCCCGTGTGGCCGAAGTCTTTGAGAAATTCGACCCCGAGTGGTTGCGGAAATATCCCGACCCCGTGTCGACCCAGCTCCGTGAGATCTGTGCGGCCCGCTATGGTTACGACAGCCCCGACTGGGTGCTCATTGGCAACGGGATGGATGAGTTACTGGCCCTCGTATTGCGGACCTTTGTAGATCCCGGCGATCGGGTGATCGCGACCTACCCGACCTATTCGCTCTATGAAATCCTTTGCCAGCTCCATGGCTGTGCGTTGACGTATGTGGACCTCGATGAGGATTATCAACTCACCGAAGAATTCTACAACACGCCCGCCCGGCTGTGTCTGCTGACCCGGCCCAATGCCCCCACGGGCGTGGCCGTGCCCCGGGAGGCGGTAGAGCGCCTCTGCACCGAGTTTGACGGCATCGTGGTCATTGACGAGGCCTACGTGGACTTTGCGGACGACAGCTGCATGGATTTCCCGCAGCGCTTCGACAATGCCATCGTGATGCGGACCTTTTCCAAGTCCTTCAGCCTGGCAGGCATGCGCATTGGTACGGCCGTCGCCAATCCCGACATTATGGCCGAGTTCGCCAAGACCAAAGATTCTTACAATATGGACGCCATCAGCCAGTTGGTCGGCCTAATGGCCATGGACGACTACGCCCACATGGAAATGAACGCCGGGGCCGTTTGCGTCACCCGCGAACGCGTCCGTCAGGAACTGATCACCCTCGGCTTCGACGTGCCCGATTCCCAGACCAACTTCGTGTTGGCCCATTGGAACGGCACACCCACCGCCAAAGAAATTTTCCAACAACTCCGCGAGCGGGGAATACTGGTCCGTTATTTCGACCACCGCCGCCTGGAGAACGCCCTCCGCATTACCATCGGTACCGATGACGAATGCAACGAGCTGCTCACGGCCCTGCGGGAGATCGTGGGGTAGCGGAAACGCTTGAGGTCATCAAGAGCAATCCTATGGAGCGCCGGCGGCCCGCCGGCAGGGTATCCGTGGTTGGTTTGATAGCGACCGTGGTAAGTCTGCTCTGAATCCAGTGATCTAGCGGGCCTACTCATGACGTAGCCGAATACTTCACGTCGTTGGGGTGCCACCCTCAAGCGAGCGACGCCCTGCGGCGGGAGCTTGTGGGTGTGGGGAGATGGTGGTCGTGCCGGAAGACGTGTGTTTCGGAGCGGGGATAGGAATTTTCAGAACGGGGCTGTCCTGAAATCCAGACACGCACCCACAAGCTTCCCCCGCTTCGCTCCTCCGCTTGAGGGTGGCACCCGTGGTTGCTTTGATGGAGACCAAGAGGTGTATGTTTTTCGGCCGGTGACGTAATGGCTCTTTTTTGTGACCCGACCATTATTCACGTCGCTGGGGTGCCACCCTCCAGCGAAAGCCGCCCTGCGGCGGGAGCTTGTGGGTGTGGAGCGAGCTACGTACACTTGATACCCTCACACGTAAAATTGTGGTAGCGTGTGGAGCACTTGAGGTCACAATTCAGGGGCAGGCTATGAACGACTCACATCACCGAAAGACCAGAACTACTTTTAATACACCCGGTGAGCCACACGAGCTGACCTTTACGTGCTTCCAGTATCGAAAATTCCTCAGCAAAGACAGGACCCGTCAATACGTCATTGATGCGCTGAAAAGGTTTCCCAAGCAATACGATTTCGCCCTTTGGGCCTACGTCATCATGCCCGAACATGTGCATCTAATCGTTTTTCCCCGTCCGGACGAATATGATATGTCGGCCTTTCTAAAATCCTTCAAGCAATCTGTGGCACGAAGGGCTATCAACTACCTTCGTCGCTATAATCCAGAGGGGTTAAGACTGTTGGCCACCGGAATGCCTAATACGCCCTATGCCTTCTGGATGGACGGACCGGGCTATGACCGAAACGTTGGAATTCATGGTGAACTACATCCACAACAATCCTGTGCGCCGTGAGTTGGTTGTATTCCCGGAAGACTGGGTGTGGTCGAGTGCCCGTGAGTGGGAGGAGCCGGGCTCGGGGCTTTTGCGATTGGATTTGGACTCATTTCCGTAATGAAGAAGCCGAGCTGAAAACCAGACACGCACCCACAAGCTTCCCCCGCTTCGCTCCTCCGCTTGAGGGTGGCACCCGCAGTTGCTTTGATGGAAGCCAAGAGGTGTTTGTCTTTTGGTTAGAGACATATTGGCTCATTTCATAGCTCGACCATTATTCATGTCTCCGGGGTGCCACCCTCAAGCGAGCGCCGCCCTGCGGCGGGAGCTTGTGGGTGTGGGGTGGACTGCGGTTATGTGAGTAGACGATTTTCTGGACTCTACGGAAGGTGATATGTGGGGGAAGGACGTGAAATTATGATTCTCACCCACAAGCTTCCCCCGCTTCGCTCCTCCGCTTGAGGGTGGCACCCGCGGTGCATGAGGGGGGCCAGGCTGCATACCACCCCGTTACCCACCACGAGTTACCCTTCACCCGGCCCGGTCGGCTACAATAGTGCCGATGAATGTATTACCGGAACCAGACCTTTCTTCCATCCATCCGGGCCTTCTTGTCTTCAGTGACCTGGACGGCACCCTGCTCGACGACGCCTATTCCTGGGAGGCCGCCAGGCCGGCCCTGGGGCTCCTCGCCGCCCTGGGTTTTCCCCTGGTCTTGAGTTCGAGCAAGACCCTCGATGAGATGACCGGCATCGCCGCCGAACTGGGCACCACCGCACCCCTCATCGCGGAGAACGGTGCGGTCGTGGCCGTGCCACCCGAAGCCAATGTGTCCGCCGCTCCTTTTGGGACGGAGCAGGTGGGGCCCTACGGTATCGAGTTTAACGGGTTGACGCGGAAAGCCATCGTGGACCACGCCCATAGGCTCCGTCAGCGGGAAGGCTATCAGTTTGAAGGCTTCGCCGATTGGTCGGTAGAACAGGTTATTGAACACACCGGATTGAACGTCGCTCAAGCGACCCATTCCATGGCCCGTCTGGCGACGGAGCCGATCCTCTGGCACGACACGGAGGCGCTGTGGGAGCGTTTCGAGTCGGAGCTGAAGGCGGAAGGGGTCCGCACGATTAAAGGCGGTCGGTTCATACATCTCATGGGTAACATAGACAAGGCAATGGGTTTAAAACGGGTAGTCGAACTTTATCAGGAACTGAATCCAGACATGGAATGGCACGTGGTGGCCCTGGGCGATAGTCCCAACGATTTGGAGATGCTCTCGGCGGCCCATACTGCCGTCGTCATTCCCAATCCACGCCACCCGGCGGGCTTATCACCCACCGCACCGCGCATCATTCACGCGTCCGAACCGGGACCCACCGGCTGGAATCAGGCCCTGCTGCAACTCCTTGAGCCGTATCAACACCATGTCTAGGAACCTATCACCATGGCGGATTTTCATCAACACGGTATCGTCACTGCACTGCACCAGCTGAACACCCGGTCACTCGAAGACCTCGAGACGGAACTCCTCGAGATTCGAAAGACCGACCCCATGGCGCTCATCTTACCGTCGCTCTACTCCGAGTTGGAGGGGCCCGCCCTTTCTTCTATCGTCGATGAGCTGTGCAAGGTCTCCTACCTCGACCAGCTCGTCATCGGACTCGACCGCGCCGACGAGAGTCAGTTCCGACATGCCCTCGAATTCTTCAATCGCTTGCCCCAACGTCCCACGGTCTTGTGGAATGACGGCCCCCGTCTCCGCGCCATCGATGCATTGCTCCAGTCCCACGGGCTGGCACCCAAAGAGCCGGGTAAGGGCCGTAATGTGTGGTACATGTTTGGCTACATCCTGGCCACCGGCAAGGCCAAGTCTGTCGCGCTCCACGATTGCGACATCGTGACCTATAAGCGCGACATGCTCGCCCGGCTGATTTACCCGGTGGCCAATCCCCGTTTCAGCTATAAATTCTGTAAGGGCTACTACTCGCGCATCGCCAACCAGTCCATGCATGGGCGGGTCTGTCGTTTGTTGGTCACCCCTCTCGTGCGGGCCCTGGGCACCGTATGCGGACAAAACCGCTACCTCGATTACCTCGACAGCTTTCGCTATGCCCTGGCCGGTGAATTTGCCCTCCAGCGCGACGTCATCGAAGATATCCACATCCCCTCCGACTGGGGCCTGGAAATGGGCATACTTTCCGAGATGTACCGCAACTACGCCACCAGCCAGATTTGTCAGGTGGATGTGGCCGACACCTATGACCACAAGCACCAGGACCTGTCGCTGGAAGACAAGGCCAAGGGCCTGTCGCGCATGAGCAGCGATATCGCCAAATCGCTCTTCCGGAAAATGGCCACCCAGGGCGAAGTGTTTTCCGCCGAGCGAATCCGGACGATTAAGGCGTCCTACTACCGCATCGCCATCGATCTGGTGGAAAGCTATGAGAATGACGCGGTCTTCAACGGCCTGCGCTACGATCGGCACAGTGAGATTCAGGCCATCGAGCTCTTTTCCCAAAACATTATGGAGGCCGGGCAGGATTTCTTAAGCAAGTCGATGGAAGCGCCCTTCATGCCCAGTTGGAAGCGGGTTATCTCGGCCATGCCCGATATTTATCAGCAATTGGTCCGTGCGGTGGAGGCCGATGCCCAGGAGTTTGGTTCCAACAGCGTGGCCGATCCTACGCGCCACCCCGACGCCCAACGGCTCCGTCAGCGGGTCGAGCGCCATGTGGAAGAAATTTATGGCCCGGATCAGGTCGAGACCGTTACCGATACCCTGTTGAAAGAGTCCGAGATTCAGGGCTACGCCACCAGTTCCACCGGGGGGGTGAACAAGTGGAATCAGGCCGACGTGTTGACCATTACCTACGGCGATACGTTGCTCAAGGAGGGGGAGGCGCCCCTTAAGACCCTGCACCAGTTTTTGAAGCGCGAACTGAACGATACCCTCAGCGGGGTCCACATCCTGCCCTTCTTCCCCTACAGCTCCGACGATGGTTTTTCCATCATCGACTATCATGCGGTGAACCCCGAACTGGGTAGCTGGGAAGATATCGAGCGCATCGGTGCCGACTTCAAACTCATGTCCGATTTGGTGCTGAATCATTGCTCCCGCCAGAGCGTGTGGTTCCAAAATTACCTTGCAGACAAAGACCCCGGTCGGGGCTATTTTATTGAGCCCGGACCAGATGATGACCTGACCCAGGTCGTGCGGCCCCGCTCGACCCCTCTACTCACCAAGGTGGAAACGGTCAACGGCGAGCGGGAGGTGTGGTGTACCTTTGGAGAAGACCAGGTGGACCTGGATTTTTCCAATCCGGAAGTGCTCTACGAAATGATTCGCGTGTTGCGCAACCATCTCCGCCGGGGAATTCGCCTCTTTCGTCTCGATGCGGTGGCCTTCATATGGAAGGAGTCGGGGACGACCTGTGTCCACCTGCGCCAGACCCACGAGCTTATCAAGCTGATGCGGCTTATTCTGGAGAATCTTGAGCCCGAGACCGTCATCATTACCGAAACCAACGTGCCGAACCGCGAGAACCTCAGTTACTTTGGCAACGAAAACGAAGCCCACCTGATCTACAACTTCTCCTTGCCCCCCTTGTTGCTGAATGCCTTTCTCACCGGCGACTGCACCCACCTCAAGACCTGGATGATGTCCATGCCCCCCGCGCGGCAGGGCCGGACCTACTTTAATTTTCTGGCCTCTCACGATGGCATCGGGGTGCGGCCGGCCGAGGGCCTCCTGAGCGACACTCAGTTGACGGCCTTGCTGGATACCTTGCAGTCCTTCGGTGGCACCGTTTCGACACGGCGTATGCCCGATGGGGAAGACAAGCCCTACGAGGTGAACATCTCCCTCTACGACGCCCTGAAGGGTACGATCTTACAGGGTCCGGATGCGTTTCAGCAGGATCGTTTTATTTGTGCCCACACCATCTTGCTGGCCCTTGAAGGGGTGCCGGGTATTTATATCCACAGCCTGCTGGGTACCGAGAATGACTACGTGCTGGCCGCAGAAACCGGCCGTGCCCGCTCCATCAACCGGCGCCGTTGGCAGGCAGAAGCGTTGGAGGAAGCCCTGGGCGATCCGAAGCGTCACCACCGCGCCGTATTGGATGAACTCAAACGACGCATCAAGATTCGGCGGAACCAGGAAGCCTTTCACCCCAACGCAACCCAATACACCCTGCACTTCGGTACCGAAGTCTTTGCCTTCTGGCGGGAGAGCCGTTCCCGGCATCAAAACATTTTCGCCCTGCACAACGTATCGGACAAGGTGCAGAAGATTCCCATGGTGGAGCTCAATCTCATTGCGACCGACACCTGGCGTGATCTCCTCAGTGACACGGTGTATAAGGATATCGAGGCCACCATCGAAATTCCGCCCTATGGCGCCGTGTGGATTTCCAACTGAGGCCGCAATCGGTCATTTTAAGTACATGTAAAATGGGGAGATCGTTTTGTGCCACGCGATGCCGAGTCCAGCGAGGTTTCGTGTGCGTGGAGGAAAGTAAAAGTCCCCTTTATGCGGCAAACTAACTGAGGGCGTCCAATCATTTCACGGAAGTAGACGCCCGAAAGAGAATGTCCGTGATGCACCCACGCCATCAGGGCTCCATGCACACGAAACCTCGCGTAGCTCGGAATCGTTTGGCGCGGAATCCACGTATCAAATGCGTTGGTAGGGGCGGGTGAAGCGGTCGTCCAGTTCCTGCGGGCCAATCCCTCACTTCACACCAACAGAAATCTTGCATTGCCCGGGGAAAGACGGCATAGTGACTCAGTCCGTCCACCGGGCGGCACGTGGGAACAGACAGGCGGGAAGGAGAATTTCAGCCCCATGGAGTTACTGACAAGCGTTATCGCGGATACCAACTTTTCTGCGGTGGATTGGGGAATCGTTACCATCTACCTGGTGCTTTCGGTGGGGATCGGCGTTTTCGCCAACCGTTACGTGGGCAATCTCAGTGACTACATCGTCGCCGGTCGGGGCATGCGTACCGCCCTCGGCGTGGCGACCTTGACGGGCACCGAGATGGGGCTGGTAACGGTCATGTACAGCGCCCAGAAGGGCTTTACCGGGGGCTTCGCCGCCTTTCACATCGGTTTGATATCCGGCCTTCTCGCACTCTTTATCGGGGTGACCGGATTTATCGTGACACGTTTGCGCCGGGAAGAAGTGCTCACCATTCCCGAATACTACGGACGTCGCTATGGCAAAGGGGTCCAGATTTTCGGCGGGATCATGCTCGCATTCGGCGGCATTTTCAATATGGGGATGTTTCTCAAGGCGGGCTCCATGTTTATCGTGGGCATCACGGGCATGCAGAATGAATCCGCCTTGACCGTTGTGATGGTCGTCTTGCTTGGCCTGGTGCTTTTCTACACCGTGATGGGGGGCATGATATCGGTCATACTCACCGACTACGTGCAGTTCGTCGTGTTGTCCTTCGGACTCTTCCTGGCCACGGGCCTCGCGATTTATCAGTTGGGATGGGGGCATATTTTTGATGTGGTCATCGCCGAAAAAGGGGAAGTGGCCTTCAATCCTGTCGCGGAAGGCAGTAGCTTTGGTTTCGACTACGTCCTATGGATGGCCTTCCTCGGCCTGGTGAATTGCGCCCTGTGGCCCACCGCCGTGGCACGGGCCTTGGCCGCCGATTCCGAAGCGACCGTGAAGAAGCAGTTCATGTTTTCTTCCATCACCTTCGCGATTCGGAATATCGTTCCCTACTTCTGGGGTATTTGTGCCTTTGTCTTTGTCATGGGTATCCCCGCACTCAAGACGGCGTTTATCGGCGGAGAAGACGGGGCCACGACCCTGGATTCCCTCTATGCCATGCCGGTCTTCCTGGGTCAGATTTTGCCCGTGGGCATCATTGGTCTCTTGACCGCTGCGATGATTGCCGCCTTCATGTCGACCCACGACAGTTACCTGCTCTGCTGGAGTTCGGTGTTGACCAATGATGTGGCCAAGCCGCTTATGGGAGAAAAACTGACCGACAAAGGGGCGGTCTTGTTGACCCGTATATTCGTCATTGCCATCGGCCTGCTCATTCTCTTCATCAGCTTCGTCTATCCCCTGAAAGCCGACTTGTGGGATTTCATGGCCGTCACGGGGGGGATCTATTTCATCGGCGCGTTTGCCCTGTTGGCCGCTGGACTCTATTGGAAGCCCGCCAGTCGCTTTGGTGCCATATGCGCTTTGTGTGCCGGGAGTCTCAACGTGTTGGGTTTGCCCGCCGTACAGGGGATGCTCCTGGGGGTCATTGGATTCGATGAGGCGCGCATTGAAGCGTTTCACTCGACCTTCAGCAGCGAACGGGTTGGCCTGGCCACCGTCGCGCTGGCCGTCATGTGCATGGTTATCGGCTCCCTGTTGGTTCCCGACAAGCACCCGTACCACGGGAAGGAGGATTCCTGAGTGGATTTCTGGATACTACTTTGGAAATTGGTTTTTATTGTGGGCATGATCGCCTTTGGCGTGTTGGCCGTCTGGGTCACCATTTTCGGGGCCCGTGATATCGTGCATCTGCTGGCCACCCTCAAGGGGACGGAGGACAACCAGCGTTGAGGTGACGTGCAGCCTCGTCAGAGCAACTAGGGGAGAGCCGGTGAGTAAATCGAGGAAAAAGGCACACGGGGTATCGGAAGAGGAGCTCAACTCCTATCAGCAGCAGTGTGCGGCCATCGCAAAGGATTGGACACGGCTTCAGGAGTTAATTGGCACCTATAGCCAGCCGGGCGCCCCCAAAGAAGAAATGGAATGGGAGCTGATTGCGCTGAAGGGTCGTCTGGCCTGTGACTATCCCGTGTTGACCCACTGGCGTAAGGGCGGCTTTGGCCTGAGTGCGGGCATCAACAAAATGCTTACCGGTGCCACCAACCTGTCATCCATGGCGGACTCGGCGTCTAATCCTGAGAGCCGGGTCAACCGCACCTGGCGAGAGGTGCAAAGTTCTCTCCAACAGGTCCACCAGACCTTGTCCACGGCGCGCACCCAGTTGGAGCGTGGAAAAGAGGCCATCCTTCCCGATGCGCTCTTTGAAGAGCATACCCATCGCGCCATCCCCTGGAAAAAGATTGCCAAGGGGGCGGCTATTGTCGTCGGGGTTCTGGTGCTTGCCCTGACGCTCTACGTGATGCGTAATTTTCTGGGCTTCTGGGCGCCCGAGGCCGGCGAAGGACTCATCGTCGATGAGTCTATGTCAGACGAAGATAAGATCAATTCCGTCCTGGTCATCCTGAATGAATCATTCAAGCGGGACGACGTCGATATGTTCATGACCGTTTTCGCCGACGATTTCAAAGACGACGAGGGCAATGGCAAGACGGCCATGCGTATCTTCATGCAAGCCTATCACGAAAAAGGTGACTTCAGGCAGGTGACGATGAACTGGTCGGACATGCGGCTTGCGGAAGAGGATGGCTACATCGTTGCCCGTCCCATTCGGGTCCAGGTGCCCGATGACGAGATTATCGTTCACCTGGGCTTCAAAGCCTACCGGGGAAAACTCCTTATTGCCACCGGAACCGCTCCATAACATGGTAAGATTAAGGGGTACCGGTGCCCTTCGCGCCGTAACAGAGCACAGGCATCGCGGGATGAGTGGAGCAGTGAATTGACCATGTTTGTATTGCGGCGAACCAAGGGGGGAGCCGAGGGAGAGTCCTGGCCGATAGGGGCCTCGTCTTTGTTTCTGGGGCGAAGCACCCAATGTGACGTCACCGTCAGTGACCCGACCGTGTCACGGCGCCACTGCGAAATCGCCAGTCGAAACGGCGACCTTTATCTCCACGATTTGGGCAGCAGCAACTTGACCCTGGTAAACGGGAACCCCGTGAAGTCCGCCCAACTGAATCTGGGCGACCGCGTTATTGTGGGGACCGCACACTTCGTTATTGAGGAGGGGCAGGCCGGCGACGAGGAGGTGGCCCCCGTCCCGGAATCGGCCCAGCGATCGATTTCCGTCGAGCGCAATATCTTTATGGATGAGGCCCGCATGCCGGAGTTGGTGGCCATGGGCGCCAAGGGGGTCGAGGCCTTGAGTCAGCTCTTTCGGCTGACCCGCACCCTCAGCGAAGCCCAGACGATTCAAGAGTTGGCCATTGTCCTGCACGCCAATCTGATGGAGACCTTCCAGCCCGCCCATTGTTGGCTCGCCCGGTGTGTAGA
>JAUIMA010000083.1 GCA_030432675.1 Candidatus Hydrogenedentota bacterium
TTTTCGTAGGACTGAAAGTCCGTAACATATTTTCCCAAGCGCTGTGCGATCTGCGCTGAGATTTCGAGCATCCGCGACTCGGACCATCGGTAACAGCAGAGCAGCACCCTTTCATGGGCCGGGCTTTCAGCCCTTTGAAAATCGTGCATGTGAGTTTCCTGGGCCGTTGGCCCAGGCTGGTATGGGGCGTGCCTTCGGCCCTCGAAGCGAGTTTGTGGGAGACTTCTGTTGCTCATCATGTTCGAGGCCGGATCTGCCACCCGATCGCATCCAAATGCGTTCGGGTGCCTTGAGACAAAGCGACTTTGGGCCATCATGACTCATGGTGCTGTAGCCACGTTGCGCAGATCAACACGCAAAAAGGGTACTGCAAAGTTACCTCAGCCCGCCCCGTTGATGAGGCTCAAGGCACCCGAGCCCGACCGGTGGTCGCGAGGGATCGGGTGGCACGATGAACGTCCATGACTCGCTTTTAACTCTTTATTTGCCCATGGGTGGTGTATGTTCACGTAAGCAGGGCTGAAAGACCCGGGCCATTCACTACGCAATATACCCGGAACATAGTTACCCCTTCCGCAGCCCCTTCAAAAAGGCATCCATGTCGCCCTCTTCCCGGATGCCCAGGCGGGTCAGGCAAAAGTCATAGCGCACCGGGTCCTCGGGGCAGATGACCTGGAAGGCCTCGGTGATTTCCAGGGCCGTCTTTAAATCCGCGCTCTTGCGCCGGGTCAGAAACATTCCCCGGGCGACGCGGTGCATGTGGGTATCCACGGGAATGACCAGGCGGTGGGCGCCCAGATGGGCCCAGTGTCCCAAATCGACGGTGTCTTCGCGCACCATCCAGCGGAGGTACATGAACCACCGCTTGCAGGCACTGCCTTTTTGTGGGTCGGGAAGCAGGTAGTTGCGTTCCACCGTGCCATGAGCACACAGATAGGTGACAAAGCGGCCCAGGGTGGGGACGAGGGTGGTCTCCGAAGGGTCGTCCAGGGTATCGAAACAGGTCCCGATGGATCGATGCTCGCGCAGGGCCTGCCGGACCCCGGCGAGTAGGGAGGCCATCTCGACCCCGGTGACATAGCGGTGCCGAAAGCCGTCGAGGTGCTGCGCGAGCTTCCGGTCTGTCAGGTCTTGAAGCATCCGGGCCGGTTCGGGGAAACAATCCAGCACGATCGCAATACTCTTCAGAATTTGCTTCACATTGCCGAAGGCGAGGGTGGCCGTAATCAGCCCCACGACCTCCTGGTCTCGTGGATCGGCGAAGTCGTAGAGCGGCGAAAGGGGGTCGGGATGGACGAAGTGCCGTTGGTTATAGTGAGCGTAGAGCGCGTCCAAGGGGGGGCGCAGGCGCGAAAGGCGCTTTCTGCGTTCCGCGCGCATAGGTTTTACAGGCATGGAGGAGTCCGGAGATTGGTCGAGATGCCGCCAGAAGTACACGGAAGTGCCAATAGTGGGGGATGACGGCGTGGATACGACGGAAGTTTACCGGTTCCGCCCCAGCCAATCCAAGAGTGTGGCGTTCACTTGCTCCGGCGCGTCGTGATGAACCCAATGGCCCGCTCCGGGGAGCGTGACCAGGGTGTAGGGGCCGTCGAGGTGTTTCCAGGTGTCGTTTAAGCCACTCGGGAGGAGCGCCTCGTCGGCCAGGCCGTGAAATTGGAGGACGGGTATGCCGATGCGGGGGAGCGGGTCGCCGGATGGGGTGTAAGGCGGGCGGGGATAGTTCTGGGTGTAGTAATGGAGCATGGCTTCAATATCCGAGCGTTGGAAGGCTTCAAGATAGTGGGCCTGGGCTTTTTTGTCATTCTTTGCCACGATATGGGTGAGTATTTCGGGACTCAGTTGCTTATAGGCGCCCGGTTGCTGGAAGGTGCGTGCATAGGCACTGGCCGCCTGTTGCGCGGGGTTGTGGGCGAGTTCCCGCTGTAGATTGGTGGGGTGCGGCAGGTTACAGACGACCAGACCCGACACATGCTCCGGTCGCAACATGGCCGTAGACCACGCCACGTAGCCGCCCCAGTCATGGCCGACGATCGTGGCCCGCACTGCACCGGCATCCTGGATGACGGCCACCACGTCATTTACCAGATGGGGCATCCCATAGTGGTCCGCGCCTTTGGGTTTGTCACTCTTGTTGTAGCCCCGTTGGTCCATAGCAACGACCTGATAGTCTTTTGCGAGGGCTCTCAGTTGGTGACGCCAGCTATACCAATAGTCGGGAAACCCATGAATAAAGACCAGGAGTGGCCCTTCCCCCAGGGAGACGTAGTGGATTTTAACGCCGTCATTGTCGGCATAGTGGTGGGTTACGTCATCGGTGAGGTCCGCCGCCCAAAGCGTGGTGGCGCTGACGCACGCGGCAAGGAGCATTGTAGTCCGGAGGGCACTCATGGCACACTTCCTATTCTCAGGTTAATGATTATAGTCTTCCTATGGACCAGGGGAACGCGCTGTTTTGTTTCACGAAAGTCCATGGTTGCGCCCCATAAAGGAAATTAATTGTGTCGAAGTCAACCGACGTGCGCCCCGTCGCTACCCAACTCTACTACATCCCCTGCACCCTCCGCGTGCCCCTCAAGTTCGGGTCGGCGGTATCGACCCACATCCAATGCGCCCGCGTGAAGATGGAGGTCTGCGATGCCGACGGCAACCGGGCCTCGGGTTGGGGGGAGACGCCCCTGAGCGGTAACTGGGTTTGGCCCAGCAGCCTGGACTACAGCGTTCGAGAGGCGGCACTCATGGCCTTTTGCGAGAAGCTGGCGATTGCCTGGGCGGACGTGGAGGCCATGGGCCATGCCATGGAAGTGGGCCACGATTTCCTGGAGCAGCAATTGCCCGCGTTGCTCGATGCGTTTAACAGGGGCCGGGACGAAGAAGACATGCCCTGGCTCGCGGCCCTCGTGTGCTGTTCCGCCTTCGATATTGCGCTCCACGATGCCTATGGCAATCTCAACAAGGTCCCGGTCTATGAGACCTACAACAGCAACTATATGAGTCGGGATTTGAGCCAGTTCGTCACACCCGCAACCGGCACGGACGTGTCCTTCGATGGGAAGTATCCCCAGGACTTTTTCCAGTTGCCTCATCCCACGTCCTTGTCCGCCTGGCACCTGGTCGGTGGCAAAGATCCACTCACCGCCTTCGATGACGACATTGTGCTGCCCCAGGATGACTACCCGGTCTTGCTGAAAGATTGGATTCGCACCGACGGGCTCACCTGCCTGAAGATAAAGCTCTGTGGTACGGATGCCGTGTGGGATTATAAGCGGATTGTGGACATCGGGAACATCGCCATAGAGGAAGGTGTGGTTTGGCTGACCACGGACTTCAATTGCACGGTGACGGACCCGGCCTATGTAAACGCCATACTGGATCGGCTTATTGTGGAGCATCCCCGCATCTGCGGTATGTTGCTCTATGTGGAGCAGCCCTTCCCCTATGAGCTGGAAGAAAACCGGATTGACGTCCACAGTGTGTCTTCACGGAAGCCCCTGTTTATGGATGAAAGCGCCCATGATTGGGAGTTGGTTCGGTTGGGCCGTGAACTGGGATGGACCGGCGTCGCGCTGAAGACCTGCAAGACCCAGACCGGCGCGCTGTTGAGCCTGTGTTGGGCCAAGGCCCACGGGATGACGCTCATGGTGCAGGACTTGACCAATCCCATGTTGGCTCAGATTCCCCACGTCTTGCTGGCCGCTCATGCGGGCACTATCATGGGGGTAGAGACCAACGCCATGCAGTTCTACCCGGATGCGAGCCAGCCAGAGGCCCGGGTGCACCCCGGGCTCTACCAGCGCCGGGAGGGGGTTGTGCGACTGGATAGTCTGGCGGGCAATGGCTTTGGTTATCGCGTCGATGAAATTGAGCGAGAACTTCCGGAGCCCGTGGTGGTGGCCGGTGCATAGGCCCCAGAACGCAGGCAAGCCGGCGGAGCGTGAGATGAGATTAAGCGATACGACCTTTCCGGTATCCGGACGGCTTGGCTGTGCTGTCCTGCTGTTGTTGACCGGGCTCACAGGCTGTGTTCGCTACGATTATCGTGTCGACGTGAGCGGGGCCCTGGTGCACGGCCAGACGGACGAGCCCATCGAAGGGCGGCGTGTTGTCGTGAAAGTGGGGGAGTCGGTGATCTATGATGGCTACACGGATTCCGATGGTATGCTGTCGTTTACCTATGAAGGTTCCGTGCCGCGTCGGGGAGGACGCCAGAACCCAGGGGATGACGGCGAAGCGATTACCGTGGTATTCCAAGTGGAAACCGGTTCCTTCGGCGTTGTCGATGTGCCCGTAACACTGGGTCGAACAACGGACGTGGTGTCGTTGGGAGAACTCCAGATGGGACCGACCGGAGAAGCAGAGTAGTTATGGAAGAAACCTATTATATTACCCGTCGCGCCCGCTATTCGAAGGAGGAGGGACCGGAGATTAGCGCCGAAGAGTGGGCGGATCTCGTGGCGTTGGATGAGGAGTTGCGGCGAGATGGGGCGGAAGATGATCCCAATGGGGCCGTCAGTTGGAATGTCCATGCGAACGTGTTTCGCCTCGAGCGGGGCAATATCGTGGGCGTTTCTTCGGAATTGGAAGTCCTCACTAAAATGCTCGCTCTGGCGGTGCAACTGGAAGCCCGGGTCATGGGCCACGACGGGGTAATCTATGTAAAGGCACCGTCGCCCACGAGCATCCGTAGGAACCGCCGGGTTATTCCCCGAGCCGCGGCCGCCCTGGTCTTGTCCGTGGTGGGCCTCTCCCTCCTGGCCGCTGCCATGTTGCACCTCATTATGACCCCGGGTTATAACGATCTGACCCTCCGAGGCGCGTCGTTTTCATTCGTATTACCGCCCCTCATCGGGGTGGGCACGGTCGCCATCATTGCGTCGATAATCCTGGCCGTTTCCAGCCTCTATCCCTGGGATAGGCGTTGGTCCAAGTTCGCGATTCTGGCGCTTATCCTGGACGGGCTACCCGTCCTCTTCGTGTAGGGAAAGTCACGGCCCTTCGTTGCGCCACCAGCGAAGTTCGAGGCTGCCATATTCCGCGATAGCGGCAATGTCGGGGCGCTTGTCGCCATTGAAGTCCGCGACGATGACCTGGTTTGCACTCCGCCAGTCGGTCTTCAAGGGGTGTTTCGTCCACGGGCCTTTCGCATCGCCCGAATTTTCAAACCAGGCCACTTGACCCGGTGTCCGCCATGACGTCGCGATTACATCCATGTCGCCATCCTGATCCATATCGTAGGCAATGGCTTCGAAGCCGTCCCGGAAGCGATCGGCCACCACGTGGGCAGGCCAGGGCGCATGACGGTTGTCCGTGTTCTCATACCACAGGACCCGATGGGTGTCTGTCCTGTCCACGGGGGCAGACATGCCCATGGCCATCACGATATCCAGGTCGCCGTCGCCATCCATATCGGCGGGCTCGCCATGGAGCGGGCGAATAGCCGTGGCCACATCATGGCGACGAAAGGCAATGGCGTCACCGTCGCGGTATTGCTCATACCAGACCACAAAGCCGGGTTTGAATTCTTTCACGCCGTCTTCGTTGGCCACCGGGTTTACCGAGATGACGCCCAGAAAGTCCACATCGCCATCGGCATCAAAATCGGCGGCACGAATGGCGCGGGTTTCGTCCACATCCCCTTCGATGAGGTGTTTCTTCCAATGGCCATCCGCAGGGGTACCGTCGTTCTCAAACCAGGCGAACTGATTGCCCAATACCCAACTGGAGCCCGCTACATCGAGATCGCCATCCTGATCGATGTCGGCCAGGGCCACGTCGTAGGCGCCCGGGAGGTCTTCGGTGATGACATGGCGCTTCCACAGTTGACCATCTTTCGGGGTGCCATTGTTTTCAAACCAGAGCAGGTGGCCCCGCAGGTTCTTCACGATGATGATGTCCAGGTGTCCATCGGCATTTACATCGCCCAACAGATGACGCTCCAACCGATCCGGGTCATTCTTCTGGACGTAGTGTTGGGTGAAATTGCCCTGTCCGTCGTTCTCGAACCAGTAGACCGAATCGTTGGTCTTGCAATCCGCACTGGAGATATCGAGATCGCCATCGCCATCCAGATCACCGGCCGCGATACCATAGGGGTAGCTGAATTTCTCGTAGATGAGGTGCTCGGAGAAGGTCGTGGCCTGGGCCGCGATCGGGGAGAGCAAGGCCAGTGCGAAGAGGAGATGGCATTTCGGCATAATAGATTCCCTCAGGTAGTGGTGCAAAGTGGTTATAACCAATCCTAGCATGGGGAGGGGGCGGAGGCAAGGGGGAAAGCGGGAAAGGACCTAAAGGACGAAAAGGACTCAAAGGACAGCGAAACGGATGAGCGGGCTGGATAGCGGTTCAAAGACCAAGAATTGGCACCGGTGTCACCGTGCGCTCCGACAGCCATTGTCATTTTGGTCCTTTATGTCGTTTAGGTCCTTTCAACGATGGGCGTCCGCCACAGCTTGAGCGTGGCCTGTTCATCCGGGTACCATGTGCGGCCCAGTCTCAACGACGACAACCCAACAGAAAGGAAAACCCATGGCCCTCAAACTCTACACCTACAAGAACTGTGGCACCTGCCAGAAAGCCCTCAAATGGCTCGATGCACAGGGCATCGCCTATGACAACCACCCTATCCGCGAAACGCCGCCGAAGGTCGCCGAATTGAAGACCATGCTTGCGGCCATGGACGGTAACATCAAGAAGCTATTCAACACTTCCGGACAGGACTACAAGGCCCTGAACATGAAGGATAAGCTGCCTACCCTCTCCGAAGACGAAGCCCTCGCAATGTTATCGGAGAATGGTAATCTCGTGAAGCGTCCCTTCGTGTTGGGCGATGGCGCGGCCACGGTGGGATTTAAAGAAGACGTGTGGGCGGAACTGTTTGGCTAAAGTTTGCCACCGACTTCGTCGCTTGGGGTTTTCGAATCACCGGTGTCAGAGACCGTGTGGGCAATCAGCAACAACAGCGCGGCAAATCCGCCGCATAGGCTTCCGAGGAAGGCAATGGGAACAATTTCAGCAATGGCGGGAAATATGCCGCCAAGCACAGTGCCGATGAATAGGATCAAGGCGCCGTTCCAGAGACTGCGATTGACGACGAACGGTGCGGCCACCAGCCCGAAGAGAACCCCAAATATTGCGCCCAAAGGTCCGCCGTAGGCGAATACAAACCAAAACTCTATACTCACACTTCGGAACGTGAAGAATGCCACTATCGTTCCGGCAAGTGCGCCTGCAAGTGGTGTGATGAGAAGAATCCAGACAGTCGCCCGTAGGAGAAGTAAGCCAGTTATCCGACGGTTGGCATCTGGGAGTTCTTTGGCTGTCGTACGCATAGCTACACGCTTTCACAGGTACTAGAAAAATTCGCGCCCCATTGGCATGTTGCCATTGTAACATGACATGCAGCGGGGTAACTCTCGGTGAAGCGGGTTCGGCGACACATGGTAGGCAGCCGGCCCGGCTGCATCCGTACGCAGTACGGTGATTGACCCCGAGGTGTGAAACATGACCCGCCATGTGCTGCCTGTCTCACGTGCCCTTTGTGTCGGACAAGAATGTCCAACCTCCTATGGAGCGCCGTCGGCCCGACGGCATTCCGTGCGCAAGCACGGGGATTGACCCCGAGACCTGAAATATGGCGTCCCCCTCTTCAGGATGTCGGGTGCCACCCTCAAGCGGAGGAGCGCAGCGGGGGAAGTTTGTGGGTGCATTGAGCTCATGAACTCCACGCTTGAACGTGTGCTGTACCTTGTTTTTCTGTGGCCTTTGTCGGGCGGCCCCGCTCCAGTGAAGTCCTGTCACCCACAAGCGCTGCGGCGTAGCCGCCCCGCTTGAGGGTGGCACCCCGAGGCCCTTTTTTTGTGCCATTCGCAGGGACTGCAACGACGCAACGAACGGCACGGAATGCCCGTTAACCAGTGGGCGAGAAATCCCTCCCGGCAACAGCAAAGTCCACCCGGCCGTCGGGGCCGTACCCCTCTTCCACTGGGACCTACCCCAACCCATACAGCGGCAGGTATTTCCCTTCGAGATAGCGCATGAAGGCGTCCGCAGAGGGCGCCTTGCCCGTCACGCTTTCGATAAGCTCCACTGCGGTCTGACGACGGCC
Source organism: Candidatus Hydrogenedentota bacterium (assembly GCA_030432675.1). GTDB lineage: Bacteria > Hydrogenedentota > Hydrogenedentia > Hydrogenedentales > JAEUWI01 > JAEUWI01. The sequence goes on from JAUIMA010000083.1 coordinate 8,105, forward strand.
CACTTCGTGGACGTTGCTGCGCAGCCAGCCCAGCAACGGCGCAAAGTCACCGGCCTCTACCTGTTTCCAAAGGTCGGGTATTGCGCCCTCGATGGTCTCAAAAAGCTGGGCGGCGTAGAGGTTGCCCAGGGCGTAGGTGGGGAAGTAGCCCATGCTCCCGTGGGACCAGTGGATATCCTGGAGGCAGCCGTTCGCATCGTCGGTCACGTCGAGGCCCAGGTATTGCTTCATCTTGGCGTTCCAGGCTTCCGGCACCTCCGCCACGGTCAAATCGCCTTCGATGAGGGCCAATTCGATTTCGAAGCGAATGATGACGTGGAGGTTATAGGTGCACTCATCGGATTCCACACGGATGAAGGTGGGGGCCACATGGTTGATGGCCCGATAGAAGTCTTCGGGACTCTGGTCATCCAACTGGCCGGGGTAGGCCACCTGCAGACGACTGGCGTAGCGGTTCCAGAAGGGCTGGCTGCGGCCAATCATGTTTTCCCACATGCGCGACTGGGACTCGTGGATGCCCAGGGAAATCGCCTGGCCCAGCACCGTCCGCCGGTCCTTATCCAGAAAGCCCTGCTCATAGAGGGCGTGGCCCCCTTCGTGGATGGAGCCCGTGAGGCCCGAAAAGAGTTCCTTCGGATGAATACGGGTCGTGACGCGCACGTCCTTCGTGTCGAAGTTGATGGTGAAGGGATGGACCGAGCGATCCTGACGGCCCGCATCAAAGTCATAGCCGATATCGCGGAGGACGTCCATGCTGATGTCCCACTGGGTGTCCGGGTCCCACTCCTGATCGAGCCAGGTCAGGTCCGGCTGTTGGGACGCATTGACGATGCGATCAACCAGGGCACCCTGCCGGGGAGCCAAATCACCGAAGATGGTCTTGAGCTCTTCGGCGGTCATGCCCCGTTCGTACTCGCCCAGCAAGGCGTTGTAGGGCGAGCCTTCATAGCCCAGCAAGTCGGCCTTCTCGCGCAGCAAGGAAACCATGGTCTCGAGGTGGGGCTGAAAGGTTTTGAAGTCGGATGCTTCCCGGGCGGCCACCCAGGCTTCGTAGGCCTTGCTCTGGGCGATGGCGAATTTTTGCACGAACGCCTCGGGTACCTTGGTGGCCTGATTGTAGTCATAGGCCGCTTCGCTCACCAGCTTCGCGTCATCGCCAGAAAGGTCGCCCTTATCCATGAGTTGGAGAATCATCTGCCCGATTTCCGCGTCCGTAAAAAGCCGGTGGGCCAGGCCCGAAAGGGTGGCGAGCTGCTGCCCCCGGCCTTCGGCGGCCTTGGGTGGCATAAAGACTTCCTGGTCCCAGTGGAGCAGGGAAACGGCACTGTTAATGTCACTCACCTCGCCGAGGCGGGCTTTCAGGCGATCAAGGGGGGCATCACTCATGGGTGGCTCCTGTGAAGTTATTTTCTGTTATACTCGGGCACCCGAAACCTACCTGTAAGAGGCGTTCCGCGCCGTTCGTTTACCGGAGGGCCCGTTGGCGGTCCCCAGTCTTGGAGTACATCATGCAAATATTGTTAGCGCTGTTTCTACTGGTCCGCGATACGCTTTTCTTCGTGTTGAATTTTGTAACCGAGCTGATTTCCGCCGTCAGTCTGCTTATCAGCGGTATTGTCTGAACGTTGGAAGCCCACGCAACCAGTGGTGTGATGTGCAGGTGAAGGCGTTTATGTCCGCCGGATTGGGGCGGACTTTCAGCCCTTATTACAATTAAAACCTTGATTTCCTGGGGCTTCGCCCCAGGCTGGCATGTCGCGCGCCTTTGGCGCTATGGAAGGAGTCTTGGTTCCATTGTGGAAGACTCCTGTAGGGCCAACGGCCCGAAAACATATCAGCATGGGGCAACGCCCCATGTTTGGGCCAATAAATTCGTACAGGGCTGAAAGCCCGTTCCATCGCCCCGTATAGAGACGCCGCAATACATGGGCGACATGGATTGGCCGTCATGAATAAGCGGTACAACAGCCCATCAATCTAATTCACACCATTAGACGTGTTTCAGATAGGCGTTCTTGATGCGTTTGAGATAGCGCTCCTGATCCATGCCCCAGAGTTCATCGGAGAAGATTTCCACTTCGATGAAGCCATCGAAGCCCGCCTTCTCCACCCAGCCACGAATCTCGTTGATTTGAATGCAACCATCGCCCATGACCGCGCGGTCATTGAGCATATCCCGGGTGGGCACGCGCCAGTCGCAGACGTGGAAGGAAAAGATGGTGCCTGTAGCCCGCTCGATTTCGGCCTTCAGGAAGTGGTCCCACCACACGTGGTACACGTCCAGGGCGATGCCCACCTGTTCGCTGCCCAGCATCATCACCATGTTGTTGGCCTGATCCATGGCGTTAATGGCGGAGCGGTCCCCGGCATACATGGGGTGGAGGGGCTCAATGGCCAGCTTTACACCGGCACCCTTGGCGTGGGGGATAAGGGAGTGGATGGCTTCCGCGATCTGTTGACGCTGGGTCTTCAGGTCCAGGTCCGGCACGGCACCACAGACTAAGACCAACACCGGCGCACCCAATTCGGCGGCCTCATCAATGATTTTGCGATTGTCCGTGCGGGCCTGTTCGCGGGCCATACCCGAGGTGGCCGGAAAAAAGCCGCCCCGACAAAGGCTCACGACCTCCAGATCGGAGTCTTTCAGCATCTTGGCCGCTTCTTTCGGGCCGTAGGGGGCCACATGATCGCGCCAGAGGGTGATTCCCTTGACCCCGGCGTTCTCATAGGCCGGAATCGCGTCTTTCAGATCCAGCGGCTTGGTGGTCATGGTATGGACGCATAGACGCGATGTGTCGGTCAGCTTATCGGGCATGATGGCTCCTTCGAATACGCAACGAAGCGGATATTGGTTCAAAGAGGCCGATTATAACAGGCCACCACGCCTGCGTGACAGTGCGTCATGCCCGAGCGGGGCTTGGGTGCCCTAAGTCTGGTTCCAGGGCATGCGGGCCAGCATCATGCCCATGGCGCAGGTATCCGTCAGCGCGGCAAAAGCGAGGCCAAAGCCCACCCCACCGGAAAGGAGCAGGAAGGCCGGGTGAATTCCATAGCCCAGCACGGTGCCGGTAAAAACCAGGACACCAGCTGTCAGGCGCACTTGGCGCTCCAGGGACATGGATTTCTTCCCCCGGACCACATTGAGTCCGGCCTGAATCCAGCCTTCGGTACCCCCTTCCACCAGGTTCACATGGATCAGTGGGTTGTCGGCCAGGGTTTCACAGGCCTTGGCCGCCCGTTGCCCACTCCGGCAGATGATGTAGACGGGGGCACTGTCTGCCAATTGCTGCACCGCCTCTTCGGAGACCTTTTCGAGGGGGAGGTTTATTGCGTGGGGGACGTGGACCTCTCGGAATTCCACGGGGCTCCGCACATCAATGATTGCCATGGAATCGCCCGACGCTTGTTTTTGGGCCAGCTCGTTGGGGGAAATGATATTTGTCATGGTCGTCTCCTCTTGGGTCCGTGGTCCATCCACGGGTCGGTCACTAACGGCATTATATATCGTAAAGTTGCGATAAGTCAATATAAAAGATGATGGGATCACGGCCTGGGCCTCTTTCAAATTTGGCCGGGAATATGGCAGTATGACGGGTCTTTTGTTTTATTGGCCGGTCCACCCCCGCTCACGGCGGGCGCGGATCGATACCTTAAACGTATAGGAAGTGTTATGAAACAACGATTTACCCTGATCGCCCTCGCCATACTGAGTCCCGTGTTGGCCTGGGCGGCCGATCCCTCCTGGATATGGCTGGACGAACAGAAAGATGGTCAGCAGGCCTTCTTCCTGACGACTTTTGACGTGGAAGAGGGGCTGGAATCGGCCATCGTCGTCGGTTCCTGTGACAATGAATTGGCCGTCTTCGTCAATGGCGATCGCGTTATGAAAAGCGGTAACTGGGAAGTGCTTTCTGCTACGCCCGTAAAGGCCAAACTGAGCCCGGGGACGAATACGATCGCCATCCAGGCATCGAACAAAGAGGGCTCTGCCGGGGCCTTTTGTCGCCTGACCCTCACCTATGCCAATGGCAAAGAGGTGACCGTGGTTACCGATGGTTCCTGGAAAGCCGCTGCGGCCGGACCCGAAGGCTGGGCAAGCCCCGGTTTTGATGCCAGTGAATGGGGACCGGCCACGGTCGCTGGCGTCGTAGGGAGCGAAGGGGTCGTCTGGACCCGCGTCGTCACCCTCGACCTGTTGGCCCAGACGGAGAAGGCCAACCTTGACCCCACGCCCACGGCGGAAGTGGTGGACAACCTGAACCTCCTGCCCGGCTTCACCGCTGAGCTGCTCTACACCGTGCCCAAGGGCATGCAGGGTTCCTGGGTGGCCATGACCAACGCCCCCGACGGCGGTCTCTTTGTCTCGGACCAGGGCGATGCCGGTCTCTTCCACGTGAAGCCCGCTGCCCTCGGCGACGCGGCTTCCGAGACGGTGGTCACACCCCTTCCCGCACAAATCTCTTCGGCCCAGGGCCTCCTGTGGGCCTTTGACGCCCTCTATGTCGACGTGAACGATGGAGGCCACAGTGGCCTCTACCGCCTTACGGACAGCGATGGCAATGGTGACCTCGATGCGGTGGAAACACTCCGCAAGATTAACGGCGGCGGTGAGCATGGTCCCCACGGCATTATCTTTACCGAAGACGGCAAGAACCTCTATATCAACGCCGGTAACCACACCAACCTCGTCGAGGTTTCTGGAAGCCGTGCGCCCCTGAATTTCGCGGAAGATCACCTGCTCCCCCGTCAGTGGGATGCCCGTGGCCACGCCAAAGGCCGCATGGCCCCCGGTGGCTGGGTCTGCAAAGTGACGCCCGATGGTAAGAGTTGGGAACTCTTCAGCAATGGCTTCCGTAACGAATACGACATCGCCCTCAACGAAGAAGGCGAAATGTTCACCCTCGATGCGGACATGGAATGGGACATGGGCAGCCCGTGGTACCGCCCGACCCGTGTCAACCACATAACGAGCGGTAGCGAATTTGGCTGGCGCAGTGGCACGGGCAAATGGCCGGCCTACTATGAAGACAGCCTGCCTGCCGTCGTGGACATCGGCCCGGGCTCGCCCACGGGCGTGGTGGCCGGCACGGGCGCGAAGTTCCCCGCCCAATACCAGCAGGCCCTCTATGTCCTCGACTGGACCTTCGGCACCATGTATGCCATTCACATGACCCCCGAGGGTTCCTCCTATGTGGGTGAGAAAGAAGAGTTCGTTTCGGGTTCGCCCCTGCCCCTGACCGACGCGGTCATCGGGCCCGATGGCGCCCTCTACTTCACCGTCGGTGGTCGCGGTACCCAGTCGGCCCTCTATCGTGTGTACTACACGGGCGATGCCAACACGGCACCTGCGAAACGTAAGGAGTCCAAGGCGACCCTGGAAGCCCGCGCGCTTCGTCACAGCCTGGAAGCGTTTCACGGCAAGGAAGATGCTGCGGCCGTAGCAACGGCGTGGCCCCACCTGGGTAGCGACGATCGCTACATCCGTTTCGCCGCCCGTATTGCCGTCGAAAACCAGCCCGTCGCCACCTGGCAGGACCGGGCCCTCGCCGAAAAAGATCCCATGGCCGCGGCCGTGGCCCTTATCGCCCTGGCCCGTCAGGGAGAGGCCTCCGTACAGCCGGAACTCCTGAAGAGCCTCGGTCAATTCGACCTGGCGAAGCTCGAAGAAAACGTCACCCTGGCCCTGTTGCGGGCCTACAGCCTCAGCTTCAGCCGCATGGGCCGCCCCGACCAGGGTGCCATCGACCGGGCGATTGCCCAGATCGACCCGCTCTTGCCCTCCAAGAGTGACGACCTCAATACCGAGTTGGTACGTGTCCTGGTCTACCTGGATGCGCCCAGCATCGTCGAAAAGGGCCTGGCCCTTCTCGCTGACGCCGCACCGCCCCAGATTCCCGATTGGGCCGAACTGCTCCGTCGGAACCAGGGGTACGGTGGCACCATCCAGCAGATGCTCGACAACCACCCGCCGTCCCTCAAGATTAACTATGCGCTCATGCTCCGCAACGTGCGCTACGGTTGGTCCATGCAACAGCGGGAAGCCTACTTCAACTTCATCAACGAAGCGGCCAAGTATCCCGGTGGTGCAAGCTATACCGGGTTCCTGACCAACATCCGCGATGAAGCCCTGGCGAACTGCTCCGAAGCAGAGAAGGTGGCCCTGGCCCCCATCACGGGACAGAGCCTGGAAGCCGGACCCACCTTCGAAATCAAGGAGTTGGAAGGCGCGTCCAAATCCTGGACCCGTGAAAGTGCCCTGGCGGCTGTGAAGAAGAATGGCCTGACCGGTCGTAACTTCGAGAATGGTCGTAACAGCTACTACGCGGTGGGTTGTGTGAAGTGTCACCGTTTCGACGGCGCCGGTGGTGCGGTCGGTCCTGACCTGTCCAGCGTGGCCAACAAGTTCTCCATGCCCGATTTGCTGGAGGCGATTATCGAGCCCAACAACGTGATTTCCGACCAATACAGTTCCTCCATCGTGACGATGGAAAATGGCACGGAATACGAGGGCATCGTAATCAACAAGTCCGGCAGTGAAGAAGAAGGCCGGATGGAGATTCACACCTCCGACCCCAAAGCCGACCCCATCATCGTGAAGACGGCCGAAGTGGCGAGCATCGAAGCGTCCCGTCTCTCTCAGATGCCCGAAGGTCAGGCCGACTTCATGAATGAAGCCGAGTTCCTCGACCTCCTGGCCTACCTCATGTCCCGCGGCAACCCCGACGCGCCCATGTTCAAGTAAGCCAGCTCCAATCACAAAACACAACGGCCCCGCATCACCCCGGTGATGCGGGGCTATTTCTATGGCACCCTCGGCGGGGACTGCACCGACGCAATGAACCAGGCTGAATATGTTCAACGTGTGGGCGAACGCTTTTTCTGGCCACGGCAAAGCCCACTGGGACGTCGGGGCTGTCCCCCTCTTCTGGCCCGCCATGCGCCGCATGACATCCGTGCCCTTTGTGTCGGACAAGAATGTCCAACCTCCTATGGACCACCGTCGGCGGGGACTGCACCGACGCAATGAACCAGGCTAAATGTGTTTAACGTGCGGGCGAACGATTTTTCTGGCCACGGCAAAGCCTACTGGGGCGTCGGGGATGTCCCCCTCTTCTGACTCGCCATGCGCCGCATGACATCCGAGCCCTTTGTGTCGGACAAGAATGTCCAACCTCCTATGGAGCACCGTCGGCGGGGACTGCACCGTGCGCAAGCACGGATTCAAACTAAACTGCTCCTACTCGGAAACCACTCCGCCCGCGGGCCAGGTCCCACGCATCCGAAAGCCCGCGTTGCTTGGCGCGGGTCGGGGATGATCCGCCCCGCCATAAGTATCATGGGCAATGACCGGATGCACCGCGATATCTTCGCGATCCCGCCGAATTGTCACCGTCGCCACCGCCTCCCCTTCAAGCGTCAGCTCGTTCCCATCCTCTGCCATCGTAAGTCCCGTGCCGCCTACCAAGGTCACCGTTTGCCTGTCTTTCACGACCACGAAAGCCCCATCGCTCTCCACTTCCAAGCCGTCAGGAA
>JAUIMA010000670.1 GCA_030432675.1 Candidatus Hydrogenedentota bacterium
CACGAATAGTAGGGGGAATTCAGGCGGCGAATTCAGGTCGGGTGGAAGCATCTTGTGTTTCACGATGTCGGCCCTGCCAGTTCGTGGGAGAGTTAGAACGTCGTTGATTTGGGGCTTTCGATGTGAAGGAGCGAGACACAAACCGACGGGTTTGAGAGAAGGCGGCCAAAAGGATCGCGGACATTCCTGTCCGCAGCAATGGGGCCTCTGCGTTGCATTCGCGCCCCAAGACGATGCAGTCAGCTGTGTGGATAGATATTACTGATCCTGAAAGACTCATGGTTCGACGCGCGCGCTCCCTTCGCCGCAGACAGGAATGTCCGCGATCCGGCCCCGCCGGTTCGCGTGCGTGGAGCAACGGAACCGAAGAGGACGTACGGGACCCTGTGCTCGGGCGTCTTGAACCAGGACGCTCGTTGATTAACTGGAATCACAGATCCCGGCGACTCGCGCAAAAGCCCAGGGTCAAGCCCCCATCCACTGTCACGCTGGAGCCCGTCTGATAGACACAGGCGTCGGAACACAGGAAGGCCGCCATACGGGCAATCTCGTCCACCCAGCCGACGCGGCCCATGGGGATGGCGGTTCCGAAGGCGTCTTGTCGGTCCTGGGGTGTCAGCTCGGTAGCCACCGCACCGACCACGATACTGTTGGCCCGGATGCCATGCTCCCCGAGTTCCAGGGCGAGGCAGCGGGTGAGTTGCTCCAGTCCGCCCTTGGAGGTGCTGTAGTGGGCGTAGTCCCGCCGGGGATCATAGGCGTGGACTGAGCTGATGTTGACGATGGTGCCGCCCGCACCCCGGGCCACCATGCCCCGCGCGGCATGCTGGGCACAGAGAAAGGGGGCGCGAAGGTTGACCGCCATGATGCGGTCCCAGTCTTCCGTCGCGAGTTCCAGAATTGGACTGCCGTTCTGGGTGGCGGCGTTGTTCACCAGGGCGTCAATACCCCCCAACTGGGAATCTATCTGCTGGAAGAGCGCGGCGATGGCCTCGGGCTCAGAAAGCTCGGCAGCCAGCTTGATGGCCGTTGGATTCAGCGCTGAAATCGCGGTGTAGGCACCCTGAAGTTCTTCGTCGTCCGTGGGGCCATGGACGACGACGGTGGCGCCACATCGGGCGGCTTCTTCGGCAATGGCCCGTCCGATACCCCGGCTGGAGCCGGTCACGAGAATCCGTTTGTCCTGTAAATTCATGGCCTTCTCCTTCGGGGCGTCTCAACGGGGAAAGGTGATACCTTCGCCGTGTTGCATTACGTAGTGATTCAATCCGCGATGGGACGCAATGCGCTCAAAGTCGCGGACGTCCGCCGTGTTCAAGGTGAACAGGTCGTAGTGCATGGGGATGGTGAGTCCCGCCTTGATGGAAAGGCCCACGCCGACGGCTTCTTCACAGGTGTAGTTGCCTTCAAAGTCCAGCGCCTTGCGAAAGGCATCCCGTCCGTTGATGGGAAGGAAAGCGAGGGCTGCCTGGTGAGAGAGCATCTTCTCGGTTTGACCGGGATAGGGGATGGTGTCGCCGGCATGAAGGACGGTGTGGCCCTCCAAATCAAAGACGTAACTCAGGAACGGGAAGCCCTTTTCGGGGTCTTCGTTGAACTGCTCGTGCTTCGCGGGGATGGCGTGGATGGTCAGCCCTTCGACCGTCAGGCGGTCATCGCCTCGCAGGGTGTGAATGCGTTCGGGGGCAATCCCGAAACCGAGGAGCGTGTCCCGCGCACATTCCGGCACCACAAACTGGGCCTGTGGCGAAGCCAGCGCAATGGCGGGGATACTGTCCGGGTCGATGTGGTCTGCGTGATCATGGGTGCACAACACGAGGTCGGCATGGTGCACCGCTTCCGGTGCCATGGGCGCGTCGTGAATGCGAACGTGTTCATTGGCCTGACCTCGGGTGAGATCTTCGGCGTAGGTGCTGAGGTAAGGGTCGATGTAAATTATCTGTCGGGAAGTCTTGAAGACATAGCCCTCCTGACCAATCCACCAACACCGAAAGGTGCCCGGCGCTGCTGCGGCAGCGTCAATCTCGGCAATCAGGTCCCTCATGACTGGCAATCCAACACCACTTTGATGGCACCCGAGGTGGCCTTGTGGCACGCCACCTCAAAGGCTTCCAACGCCGCGGTCAGGGGGAAGCGGTGGGAGATGAGGGGCTCCACGTTCACGATGCCGGAAGCGAGCATTTCCAGCGCCCGGGGAAAATCAGAATACATCGCGTTGGACGAGGTCCTAATTGTGCGCTCACCGCTGAGGAGCAGCGCGGGGAAGGAAATCTGGGCATCCTTCGTCGCAAGCAGGACCAGCGTGCCGCCCTTGCGCAGCATGCGGAGGCTCTGCTCAATACTGGCCTGGGTGCCGATGGTGTTGTAGACGATGTGAACGCCCATGCCGCCCGTGGTGTCCATCACGCACTCGTAGAGCGCCGATTCATTTTCACTGACATTGAGCGCATTGCCCAGCCCTGTCGTATGCGCCACCGCCAGGTTTTCCTCGGCAATATCGGAGATAAACATCCGGTTTGCCCCATAGGCCTTGGCAAATTGGCCAATGAGCAACCCGATAGGCCCGGCACCGAGAATGGCCACGTCGTCCAACAAGGTGGGCGCGCCCACATCCGTCGCGTGGAGGGCGGCTATCATGGGGTCGAGAAAGGTGGCCTGCTCATTGCTCACGTGGTCCGGCAGGGGGTAGACCTGATTGGCAAAAACGGGGCAGCGCTCGGCCATGCCGCCGGGATAGAAATCCATCTCGCCCCAACCCTGTCCGTGACCCAGGTGCTTGGTGTGGGCACAGATGTTTTCCTGTCCAGCCCGGCAGTAGTCGCAGCGACCACAGGTGATAAAGGTGTTTACCGCCACCCGTTGG